>JASLEF010000071.1 GCA_030151245.1 Ignatzschineria sp.
GTCCTCTCAAGAAGTTCTCTCAAATGTCGTTCTCAAAATATCTTTCTATGATCATGCTTGATATTCTCAATAGAGTCTCGTGAAACGATTTATCAAACTGTTTCTGAATAAATAATTTCAATCCTTACTCTAAAGGGAGTCCCTTATACGCTTTCACCGCCTGCATATTATCGGTAATCACGCTATCAACTCCCATCTCTAAAAGATCGAGAATCCTCGGCATTTGATTCGCGGTATAGACCATTACAAATCGCCCTGCTTCATGACATTTTTTTAAAAATGCCGGCGTTATAATCCGATAATTTGTAATCACACCTCGGCACTCTAAGCGCTCTAACATCTCCCAAACAGCCTTCTCCCCTTCGGACCAATCATCGATTAAGAGCGCTCTTGGAATTTGCGGCACACTCTCTTTCGCACCGCGCAATGCTTCGGGTGAAAAGGAGGAGATGAGAAATTGGTTCTTTAGACTGTAAGGTTCCGGTGTCTGTATCAATGCTTCATGAAGCTTTGTAAAAAACTGCTTTCGGCTCTCTTTAAAAAAGAGTTCAACATATTGATCCATCTTCTTTTGCATACGTGACTTTAAATATAGAGCAATCGCAGCGCCGGTTTCATAATCTTCACCGTCATTAGGCTTTGCTTCAATATCTAAACGAAAACGATTAGCTAAAATATAATCTACCAATGTAGCAAAGGTGATTAATCGCTCTCCTTTATAAGATGGAGAATGCCAGCTTCCGGCATCTAATGCGGCTAACTTTCCCCAGTCTCGCTCTTTTGCAAGTCCTTGGGTATTTGTTGTCCGATCTAAAGTTGAATCATGGAGGAGAAACAAGGTCTTATCTTGAGAGAGTTTCACATCACACTCAAACATTGTATAGCCATGATCAGCACCGACTTTAAAAGCCGCTAAGGTATTTTCTGGTGCATCTTTTCCAGCACCGCGATGCGCTATTAACTTTGGATAACGCCACTCTACTCTCGGGGGATTTAACATTCGGCTCCTAATTCTAAAAAATTAAAAAAGATAATCATTAACAAAATAATAACCATTTAATATAGTTTATATATAAAATAAAACAACAAGCATTATCCAGACTTTAGTGACTCCCTTGACTACAAGCCTGTAATCATCATTATTTTTAGACTTTTGCCTATTTTTCTCTCAACTATTCGCAAGAAGCGCATCGGGGATTCATTAGATAAAGTATGCAATCACTCTTATTTTTGATTATTTTCTACCTGCTCTAGACAACCTACTCTTCATTATTGGCCCATCATTCCCGGCACTGCACCGCTTGCCCATCGTTCTCGGCACTGTATGGCTTACTCATCGTTATCGACTCTGCATGACTTGCCTATCGTACTCGGCGCTGCACGGCTTACTCATCGTTATCGACTCTGCACGGCTTGCTCATCGTTATCGACTCTGTACGGCTTGCCCGTCGTTCGCGACTCTGCACGGCTTGCCTATCGTTATCGACTCTACATGGCTTGCCTATCGTACTCGGCGTTGTACGGCTTACCCATCGCTTTCGCCTCTGTACGGCTTGCTCATCGTTCTCGACTCTGTACCATTTACCCATCACTCTCGACTCTGCACCGCTTGCTCATCGCTCTCGACTCTGCACGGCTTACTCATCGTTCTCGGCGTTGTACGGCTTGCCATCGTACTCGGCGCTGTACGGCTTGCCTATCGTTCTCGGCTCTGTATGATTTACCCATCGCTCTCGGCGCTGTACGGCTTGCAGTCATCGTTGGTGTGTTGTGATGTCATAAGGCGCTCTTAAGATCTGCAGCGTTGCTGTGTCACGGCATCAAACCAATGCAATGCGGTCGCTGAAAATTGCAAACCAATCGTTTCTGCTGACTGCGCATTAGCAATGGCACCTTCTCTATTCGATTGTCTCACCGTTAAATCATGTCCATTGATTTGGCAATAGAGTAGCTGCTCAGATCCTAATGTCTCCACCATCAACAGCGTTGCCGGGATCGTGGTTTGAGGAGCATTTTCATGAGAGGTAATCCCAATATGCTCAGGACGAATCCCTAATATAAACTCCCTGAGAGCTGATTGACGAATAAAATCCGGGACATCAATCCCCGCTAAAGGCATCCCCTTAAAATAGATCACGCCTTGATCTACCTCTACAGGTAGTAGATTCATCGCAGGAGAGCCCATAAAATTCGCGACAAAGGTTGATGCCGGTTGATGAAAGATCTCTTCCGGCGTTGCAAATTGCTCAATATTGCCGGCATTTAAAATAATGATCCGATCTGCTAATGTCATCGCTTCTGTCTGATCATGCGTGACATATAAGGTTGTAATACCAATCATATTATGGCGCTTACGAATCTCTAATCGAGTAGAGGTACGCAGCTTGGCATCTAAATTAGAGAGCGGCTCATCAAAGAGAAAGAGCTTCGGTTGACGTACAATCGCCCTGCCCATCGCCACACGCTGACGTTGACCTCCCGATAGTGCGTTTGGTCTTTTATCTAAATGCGCCTCAATACCTAACATTCTCGCGGTCTCTAAAACCCGGCACTCAATCTCCGCTTTATGCATTTTCGCAAGCTTCACACCATAAGACATATTCTCCCGAACAGTCATATGCGGATAGAGCGCATAGTTCTGAAAAACCATCGCAATATCCCGTTTTGAAGGCTCGGCATGTGTGACATCTTTACCATCAATCAAAATGGTGCCGGAAGAGACCGCCTCTAATCCTGCTAGCACTCTTAAAAAGGTGGATTTACCACAACCGGAAGGACCGACGACCACAATAAACTCTCCATCGTGAATCTCCACATCGAGCCCTTTTAAAATGAGGGGCTGTGGTTTCTTCGCAGTACCATAATGTTTCTCAATATTTTTTAACTGTACGGTTGCCATCTTTTATAATCTCATCTCTTTTTCAATCGCTTTTTAATCGCTTTTTAATCGCTTTTTGGGAAGCGCTTCTATTTTTCATCTACTTTTCACTATCAATCAGCCCTTTTACGAGCCATTTCTGCATTGCTAAAATCACGATCATCGGGGGGATTAACATTAAGATCACTGTCGCCATCACTATATTCCACGATACTTGCGAATCCCCACTGCCCATCATCTGCCTTAACCCTACCGATACCGGAAACATGTTCTCGCGCGTTGTCATTAATAGCGGCCATAAATATTGATTCCAGCCGTAGATAAACTGAATCACAAATAACGCCGCAATCGTCGGAATAGAGAGCGGTAACAACACATCCATAAAAAACCGCATCGCACTGGCACCATCCATTTTAGAAGCTTCCAATAGCTCGTCAGGTACGGTGCTAAAAAACTGCCGAAAGAGAAAGGTTGCCGTTGCAGAAGCGATCAGTGGAATCGTTAAGCCGGCAAAGGTATTGAGCATATGTAAATTCGCAACCACATCAAAAGTGGGAATGATCCGCACCTCTACCGGCAGCATCAAGGTTACAAAGATCAACCAAAAAAGAAGCATTCGGCAAGGAAAGCGAAAGTAGACAATTGCAAATGCCGATAAGAGTGAGATCACAATTTTCCCCACCGCAATAATAAGGGTCATCACTAAAGAGATCCAGAGCATATTGGCTACAGATGCGCCTCGACCACCCTGTCCGCCCGTTAACGCAGAAGCGTAGTTTTGCCACATTTGATCCCCCGGCATTAATGATAAAGGGACTTGTAAAACCTCGCTTGCGCTCTGAGTGGAGGCGACAAATGCCAAATAGATGGGAAAGCAGACAGCCACAATCGCGAGCAGAATGAAAAGATGGGATATCAGCGTTAATCCCGGACGATTTTCTACCATGATCTAGCCTTTTTTATCAATAAAACGAAACTGAATAATCGTCAACAGCAAGACAAAAGCCATTAACACAATGGATTGCGCCGCTGAGCTACCGTAATTCATCCCTTTAAAACCATCAAAATAGATGCGATAGACCAATGTTGCCGTAGAGTTGCCGGGTCCGCCTTGGGTTAACGCATCGATAATGGCAAAGGTATCAAAGAAGACATAGACAATATTGATCACACAGAGGAAGAAGGTTGTCGGCCACAACAGCGGAAACTCTATCGAAAAGAATCGGCGCCAAGGACCGGCACCATCAATTGCCGCAGCTTCCAATAGCGATTTAGGGATCGCTTGAAGGCCAGCATAAAAGAAGAGAAAGTTATAAGAGATCTGCTTCCAGATAGAGGCGATAATCACTAACCACATCGATTGGTCTGCATTCATCTGGTGATTCCAATGAATACCAATCTTAGATAACCAATAGGTGATTAGCCCAAATGTGGGCGCAAACATAAAGGTCCACAATACCCCAACCACAATGGGAGAGACGGCATAAGGAAGAATCAGCGCGGTCCGATAGATCGATAACCCCGTCAAGACTCGGCGCATAAAAAAAGCTAAGAGTAACGCTAAGAGTAATCCTAAAACAGTGACCCAAAAGGAGAAATAGAGCGTTGTAAAAATCGCTTCTTGATAGATGGGATCTGCCAATAAAATCTTAAAGTTTTCTAAGCCCACCCATTCTCGAGTGATACCAAAGATATCCTCCATCTGGAAGCTTTGGATAAAGGCTTGTACAGCTGGCCAATAGAAAAATAGTAAGATCACAGCTAGTTGTGGAAAGATTAAAAACCACGGCAACCAGCGATGATTTTTAAAATATAATCTCATGAGTTAATCCTAAAAAAGGAGGAGCAGAAAAAAGAGATAAAAAAGCGAAGGAGTTCACCCTCCCTCGCCCATTGACTCAGGGTTATTGCCTGAACATTACCTCATCATTGATGCAAGATCGTTATTGATTCACACGTTCAAAGCGTTTCAATAAAGCATTGCCTCGGCTAACCGCTGTATCTAATGCTTCCTGAGGTGTCTTTTTACCGGTCCAAATCTGCTCTGTCTCTTCATCGACAATGGCACGAATCTGCAACATGTTCCCCAAACGAATCCCGCGAGTATTATCTGTCGTTTTACGTACCATCTGCTCTACCGGGACATCAGCACCGGGATTTTCATCGTAGAATCCTGATTTTTCAGTAATCTCAAAAGCCTCTTTCGTCACTGGCAGATAGCCGGTACGCATATGGCTCTCGGCTTGTACTTCTGGCTGAGAGATATATTCAAAGAATTTCGCAACGCCTCGATAATGATCTGCCGGTTTCCCATTCATCACCCAAAGACTGGCCCCACCAATTACGGTATTTTGCGGCGCACCTTCGACATCAGCATAGTAAGGGAGTGTGGATTCCCCAAAGGCAAATTTTGCATCCTGTTTCAAAGAGCCGTAAGTCCCGGAAGAGCCAAATGTGATCGCACATTCTCCCGATAAAAAGGCAGGTCCTGCGGCATCTGCTCGGCCCTTATAGACAAAGAGTCCCTCTTTGGCCATATCACTAAGATTATTAAAGTGGCGAACTTGCAGTGGCTGATTGAATAGGAGCTCAACATCTAAGCCTTTAAAGCCATTATCTTGCGTGGCAATCGGGGCATTATGCCACGAGGAGAAGCTCTCTAATTGTGTCCAGCCCATCCAAGTTGTCGTCATAGGACAGCTACTGCCAGAAGCTTTTAACGCCACCGCTGCATCACGGATCTCTTCCCAGGTTTTCGGCGGTTTCTCTGGATCTAATCCCGCCTTTTTAAAAGCATCTTTATTGTAATACATCACCGTAGTCGAGCTATTAAAAGGGAGTGATAATAACGAGCCATTAGGTGCCGTATAGTAACTTGCTACCGCGGGAATATAGGCGTTAAGATCAAAAGGAACATCATTCTCTTCCATTATCTCTGTCACTGATTTAGTCACGCCATCTGCGTAGATCATCGATGCAGTTCCCACCTCAAATACCTGAAGGATATCGGGCGCTTCTCCTGCACGATAGGCGGCAACCCCGGCAGTCATTGATTGATCATAATCCCCTTTATAAACAGGGATCACTTTATAATCTGTTTGCTGCTGATTAAAGCCATCGGCTAAATCATTAACCCAAGCATCTAATGACCCATCCATGGAGTGCCACCATTGAATCTCCGTCTGCGCCAATGCCGAGGCTGAAAGAAGATTCATGCCAACGAGTGTTGCTACTGCTAATTTTTTAACTTTCGTAATCATTGCGATATCCTTCAAGTAAAGATTCTTGTTCTGAACAACTCTCTCAAAGTATAACGATCAATTATGACAGTTTATTAACAGCCCCGCGCGTCATCAAACTGTCATAAAGTGTCGCTAAGATTGCTATTAACGATGATCTTACCCTAGATGATCGTCCATAGAAGTAGCGGTTCTCTATCCTTTGCCAAGGAGTTAATGATGAGCGTAATTTTAATAATTTTAGATGGTTTAAATTATCAAGTTGCTGAACAGGCAATGGGCTATCTCCAAGCCGAATGTCAGGCCCAAAAAGGGCATTTACGAAAAATCCAAGCCGAGCTTCCCACCCTTTCTCGCCCTCTTTATGAGACCATTCTCACCGGAAAAACGCCTATTGAGAGTGGAATTCTCCACAATCATGTGGTGCGCTTATCTACCGAAAAGAGTATTTTTCATCATGTTAAAGAACTCGGTCAGTCAGGTGCCGCAGCGGCCTCTCATTGGTTTTCAGAACTCTATAATCATGCGCCCTTCGAGCCGATTGAGTGGCGCTTTGTCGTGAACCCTACGCTCACGATTCCCTACGGCATCTTCTACTTCGATGAGCACTATCCTGATTCCCACACCTTTGCTGATGGCGAATATCTCAGAGTACATTATGATCCTAGCTTTCTCCTGATTCACCCGATGGGGATCGATCAGTCAGGTCATCAATATGGGGGAGATTCGGCTCAATATCGTCAGGCTGCACGAAGGATGGATGAGATTTTAGCGCAATATCTTCCCCGTTGGCTACAAGAGGGATATCAAGTCTTTGTCACCGCAGATCACGGCATGAATAGTGATAAAACTCACGGCGGAAATAGTGCTGAAGAGACCGATATCCCGCTTTTTATCTTTGGTGAATGTCAACACTCCCTACAATCTAAAACTATTCAACAAACAGATATCTGTTCGATCATTTGCCAACTACTGGAGGATCAATAAATGATTGCCATCTTCGATTTAGATGAAACTTTAATTCACGGTGACTCTACAGCCCTTTGGAGTGAATGGCTCTGTGAGCGGGGTTATGTCAATGATGTGGCGAGCTTTTTATCACAAAGCAACGCCCTGACAGAAGCCTACGAAGCGCAGACTTTAGATCAACAAGCTTGTGTTGATCTGGTATTTTCTCCCATTAAACATCTCCCGAAAGATGAGATCGATCTCTTAACGCGCCACTTTGTCACCGAAAAGATTATGCCCATTGTCTATCGAGAAGGCTTAACAAAGCTCGAGCGCTATAAAACAAAAGGGATTGAGACCATCATTATCTCCGCATCGCCTAACCTATTAGTGCAACCCATTGCGGAGCTCTGCTTTAATGTTGAGGCGGCATTTGGTATTGAAGTAGAAGAGATGAATGGGTTTTATACGGGCAAAATCCTCGGCATCATTCCTTATCAAACAGGTAAAGTAGCCGTTTGTGAACAATACATTGTCCAAAAACTCAAAAAAATGGGCGCAGAGAGTCATCGCGCAGCCATTGATGCCATTTTAGATCGCTCCTACTTCTATAGCGATTCGATCAATGATCTTCCCTTACTCTCCAAAGTACGTTATCCCAATACGGTGAATCCTGATAGTTCACTCTATAGAATTGCGAGCAATAAAGAGTGGCCTATCTATCGTTTTGCCAAGGTTAATTAACTAAGATGAATTAACGTTACCCGACTCGATTGATCACTCTATTTTCAAATCCTCCCTTTATAGCTTCGATGTCCGCTCTTGAAGCTATTTTTTTTACCTGATTTTTCACAAATTTTCAGATATTGACCTCATTCATTAATAATTTTTATCCAAATCCCCTGCTTTATCTAAAATATCATTCAGCGCTATCTTATTGATTTACCGTCATTCAAGAGATGAATCCAAGAGCGCATGGAGCGCATATTATCAATACTTCTTCCTCTTTTTGTGGTCTATTGCATCAGTTTTACTAATAAATAGAATTAAAATTTATTATTTGCTTAAAAAAGGACCTTCCTCTAGTTTTAACTGAAGGGAATCATCGTCACAAAGAGCGATAACATTATAATAAATAACATCATAATTAAAGGATCACTAAGGAAGAAGCATCTCATTAAATCGATCTATTTCAAGGGAATTACCGCTAATCCCTTCTGAAAAAACATTTACATTTAAGGGCGTTTAATACCATCAATCACTACTCAATATCATAAAACATCATTTTATATCATTTAACACCACTAAATATCATTAGATATTATTTAATACCATTAAATAACTATAGAAACATTCAATAACAACTTGCTTTCAAGGTCCCTCGCGGAATCAATCCCTTCCCGTGGGGACGCTTAAAAATATTGAAAAATACCCACATCGCGATGAGGTACTTTTCTATTACGTCACAATAAAAATAACTCACAAAAGTCATCCCTATGGAGGGGAAACATTATGGAACTGAAATCACCTGCTTTCTTTCGTGTCTTAGCCTATGCTGGCGTCTATGTCGGAGCCGTGATTGGCGCCGGTTATGCTAGTGGGCAAGAGGTTTTACAATTCTTTGCAGGCTACGGATTTATCGGAATTGTTGGCGCTATTATTACCACGGTGTTACTCGCTTGGTATGGTGCTGTATTTATGGAATTAGGTCATCGTCTTAAAACCAATAGCCATAAAGTTGTCTGTCGCTATCTCTGTGGTAATCTTCTTGGCGGTCTTGCGGATTATGTCCTGCTCTTCTTTATGTTTGGCATGATCACCATTATGATCTCTGGTGGGGGTGCGGCGATGGAGCAATATTACGGCTGGGACCCAATGATCGGTAAACTCATTATCGCTTTTGTCACCTTTATCACCGTCTTCTCAGGATTCTCTTCTGCTCTAAAAACCTTAGGCTTTGTCACGCCGGTCATGGTGATTGGTGTTCTGATTATCTCCATGATTACGATTGGACAAAATTATGGTCAATTAACCCATTTAGATGAAGCTCTGGCGAATGTAAAACCCGCAACAGCCTCAAATTACTGGTGGTTTGCAGCGATTATCTATGTCTCTTATAACGTGGTGCCAGGCGTCTCCACCTTTGCCTCTTTAGGAAATGCAGAGAGAAGTGTTAAAGTCGTTCGTACTGCCGGCATTGTGGGGGGATTAACCTTAGGAATCTGTATTCTCTTTATCACCGTCGCCATCTTCTCCAATCTTGAATCTATTGCCAGCTACCAAATTCCTTTCTTAGAGATCGCTAAACAGATTAACTACACGTCAGGATTACTCTTTAGTATTCTTTTACTCGCTGCCGTTTACACCACTGCGGTTTCAAACCTTTATGGAATGGGGATTCGTTTCTTTGAAGCGGGTACGGCTAAATTTCGCTTAATGATCTTTATTGCCGTTGTTGCTGCGGTTCTTGCTTCAATGTTCCCTTTCAGTAAGTTAGTGGGAACCGTCTATCCGGCATTAGGGATTTTAGGATTAGTGGTGATGGTTTGTGCCTTCTATAAAACCATTACCGGCGAAGTCTTTAGTGATAAAGTAGAACAGAAACGTTTAGCGATGATCGCTAAAGATCAGTAACAGCGCCCGTTAAAGGTACATAAAATATCGAAGGATCTCTTAGAGATCCTCTCTATTCATTCTGAAAACACCGAGAAAAATATGAAACAAGAAGCTATCGTTATCGGTGCCGGCATGGTAGGAATCTCCATCGCTTGGCATCTACAACAAAAAAACTTTCAAGTCACCGTGTTAGATCGTAAAGCGCCGGGAGAAGAGACCTCTTATGGTAACGCCGGTCTGATTCAACGCGAAGCGATCTATCCGCATCCATTTCCAACGGCGATCAAAGAGATGCTTCGTGTTCTCCCCAATAATAGCCTCGATATCCGTTATCGCCCGAAAGCGCTCATGCATTATGCAGGTCCTTTATGGCAATATTTCAAATTCTCGGCGAAAAAACCTTACGATAAGATTGTCGAAGAGTGGTCCACCCTCATCGAGCATGCGACCGAAGAGCATGAAGTGATGTTTAAAGCGAGTGATGCGGAATATCTCGTGCGCCAAAAAGGTTGGTTACAGCTTCATCGTGATCAACAGAGCCTTGATAGAGTGCTACAAAATAGTGAAAAACTTCAAGCACATGGTGTTCAATTTAAAGCGTTAACCCAAGCAGATATCGCTGCCTTAGAACCCGATCTTGATGCCAGCCCTTTTGTCGGGGGGATTCATTGGCAAAATGCATGGCAAGTCACCAGTCCCGGCGATCTTACAAAAGCCTATGCAGAGAACTTTCAGAAGATGGGCGGCGTGATCAAAGAGTGTACCGTGACAGATCTCCAAGCGCAGCCTAACGGCTCTTGGAAAATTGCTTCCACAGCAGGAGAGTTTGAGACACAAAACCTCATTGTTGCCACAGGTCCATGGACGCGAGATTTCTTAAAACCTCTAGGCTATGACTTCCCGCTCTTCCCGATGCGCGGCTACCATAAACATTACCATGCCGCAGAGGGGAAAATGCTTCATCACAGTGTGGTGGATGAAGATAAAGGCTTTGTCTTAAGCCCTCAAAAACTTGGCATTCGCCTGACAACCGGTGCGGAATTCACCTTTATTGATGCCGCCATCCGTGATGAGCAGCTTCAAGAAGATGAGAAAATCGCACGTCAAATGTTCCCGTTAACAACGCCGGTAGAAGAGGTTCCATGGTTTGGTCATCGCCCTTGCCTTCCAGATATGAAGCCGATTATTGATCGAGCCCCCCATCATCAAAATCTCTGGTTAGCCTTTGGACACGCCCATCAAGGATTCACGCTTGGCCCAGCAACAGGAAGATTACTCAGCGAAATGATCTCTGGCGAAACCCCTTATATCAATCCGGCGCCATTTACGGCAAAACGTTTTATCTAATTTCAGATCAATCCCCGTACGGCGATCCTAGTGATTTGATAGCCGTACTTTTACAAACAATGGAGAATCATTATGAGCATTATTAAAAAACAATCAGGTCCAAGAATGAGCCAAATCGTCATCCATGGCGACACCGTCTATCTTTCTGGTCAAGTGGGAGAGATTAATACCGATATCACAGCACAAACTCAATCAGTTCTGGCAAAAATTGAGCAATTATTAGCAGATGCCGGCAGCAGCAAGGAGCATCTTCTCTCTGCCACGATCTGGTTAAAAGATATGGCAGATTTCGCAGCGATGAATGCGGTCTGGGATGAGTGGGTCAAAGATATTATTCCCCCTGCCCGCGCTTGTGGAGAATCTAAACTAGCACATGACGATCTACTCGTTGAAATCACGATCACCGCAGCGGTTGCATAATTTCATTCCTCATCTTCCGCATCATTTAGCCCATCAAGAACAGCTCCCAAGATAGCGTTTATCTGGGAGCTGTTATTTTATATATAGAAATATGGGAATAAGGGAATATAGGAAGATGGGAGGTAATCCTCCCATTTTTAGAACAGCTCTTAAGTAGAAGGATTTAAAACTGGTTTATAACAAGGCGGTACACCAATTTCCATATTCGGTCTCTCATGATTATATAGGCATAACCATTTGGTTGCGGTTTACCAGGTTCGATAAATTGATGCTTGATTTGCTGTTTCTCCAACCAGTTTTTCAGCTCATAGCTGATATATTCAGGGTCGTTATCACTCCTGATCATTTTAGGTTTACCACGCCACTCTATGATTTGCTCTAAAGCCCTCATCACCCGTTAGCTCGGCAAGGAAAAATCTACTTCAACTCCTAATCCTTGACGATTAAAATCATCAATCACGATACGAGAAAATTCTATTTATGGTGTGTCTTGTTTTATGGGGGGATTACCAAAGTATGGGAATATGGGAAGATGGAAAAGGCAGATTGCGGGACAATATAAAATAACAATGCCTTTAAATCTCATGAGCACTACAGCAAACACTTATCGGGATGATGAAATTTTTAATCCCCCTGATGAAGATTTTTTAGGAGCTTTGTAGGAAAATTCCCTTAGCGATATTGATAATTTGGGTAAACTACTTGAAAAAGCTCTATACTAATCACATTTATAAATCATATAAAACGATCATGAGAAGGGAATCGCATTGGAGTGATGAGATCATGACTTGCTGAATCCCTGATATATTCCATCAAGATCTTCATTATCTTTTAACAGAGATCTTTTAGGAGATCATTCATGACAGTGAATATCTAGATCGTTATGGTTAAAGTTTAATGGAAATTCGATCGTTATCTGACAAAAGAGAGACAACCGTATGAATGATGATAAAGCATTACAACCCTTTGATGCATCTGAAATTGCAGTGTTTGACCAAGGACATGAGCCGGCAGAAACTGCGACAGATCTCGCTCGTATTAATGAAATTAGTAAAACGATTAATATTCATCAACCCGCTGAAGTTTTAGCTTACGGCGTTAAACCGATGTCAGAAATCGCCAAATTCTCAGATACCCTTCTTCAAGGGGTCAAAGGCAAGGATTCAGGCGTTGTTGGTGAACAACTCTCCTCTCTTATTATGAAAATCAGAGAGTATGATCCTTTAACGACGGAAGAAAAAAGTGGTAATTTCCTCTCGAATCTCCCGTTAATTGGCGGATTATTCAAAAAAGGGGTAGAGAGTAAAATTGATCATATGACCTTAACATCGCAAGTTGATACGATCGCAAGCCATTTAGATAATTCAATGGTAGGATTACTACGGGATAACGAGCGTCTTGAGCAATTATATCTTAAAAACTTTGAATACTATAAAGAGGTGAATCTCTTTGTCGAAGCGGGTAAACAAAAAATTATTGAAGTTCGATCAGCGGAACTCCCGGCACTTCAAGCGATTGCTGAAGAGAGTAAAGATCTTTTAGATGCCCAAAAAGTGAAAGATCTCATGGAAAACCTCAACCGTTTTGAGCGCCGTATTCATGATCTTGAGCTCTCGAAGACGATCTCTATGCAAACGGCTCCCCAAATTCGGATTATTCAAAATAATAACCAACAATTAGCCGAGAAGATCCAAGGTTCTATTCTCTCTACACTACCCATCTGGAAGAGCCAAATTGTTTTATCGCTCTCACTCAATGAACAAGGAAAAGCGGCAAAATTACAGAAAGATGTCTCCGATACCACCAATGAATTGCTACGTAAAAATGCTGAAATCCTTCAACAAAATAGCATCACGACAGCACAAGAAGCGGAACGCTCCATCGTGGATATCGAAACAATTCGTGAAGTTCAAACTCGCTTAGTCGATACCATTGAAGAGACCATGCGCATTGCTACAGAAGCGCGCCATCGCCGCGCTGAAGTGGAGAAAGAGCTAGGACAGATGGAAGATAATCTCCGTGAACGCATTACTTCAGTGGTCGAGAAATACCAGTAAAGCGGAGTATCTATCCCCATTGATACCCTTTTCGCTGAAGAAATAACGAAGTTATCGAGTATCACTGGAATCACTGCGAAGAGACAAAGCATCAGCAATGTCTTACCTTGGCTTTAAGTAGATCTTTTGAAGCTAATTTTATCCTAGGATCTTGTTGCCAAAACCATTGATCCTCGGATTCAATTCGTTACATAATAGATCACTCCATTACTCATCATGGATTGTAAGATGTCTCTTAATAAAAGACTCTACAATCCATTTTTTATGAAGGCGTTAATCCGCGAATCTTGAAGCTAAAAGTGAAAGCTAGTGATGAGGTCGATTGAGATCGGACATGGAAATTAACACCGCTTTTAGCTTTCGAGCCATCACTGATATAATCACGGATAATAAAAATATAGTACGAAATACCATACTCAATTAAAGAGAGATGTTTATGAGATATTCCGATCACGATCACCGCGATCTTTCAGAGTCATTACCCTTTGAATCTCGGGAAGCCTCACGGGCAAAAGACAAAACGAAGAGGCATCAAACGGCCGTGACTTATGAAACGATCCATTCCGGATCGCCAAAATCGCAGCCAAATGCGCCTCAATCTCGCCAGCGAGATATCGAAGAGGATATTTTAGAGAGCTTAGGCTCGGCTTTTAACCGTGGGGTTGCCGGCGTTAAAGCGACTTTTGATAGAATGGTCGATCATGCTAAAGCCTTTTTAACCGGTATCGGAACTCAAATTGCAACCTTTTTTATCCCCTCCAAAATAGATCTCACGTTAGGATTTACCTTCTTAACAACCTATTTAGGAATGATTATGCTCTTCCCCTCTCGCCCCAATCGTTTTGCGCTCGGCGTTGGGATCATGGCTGGGCTCTTAATGATCATTAGTGGCTTATGGCCTCTTGCTCCCCTTATCGGCGGCTTAGTGGCGGCTATTTCTGGCATTCGAGATACCGAACTTCATAATAAAGCCTTCTGGTTTACCATTCCTTTAGCGCTTCTCATGCTGATGGGAAGTGTGGCAACACAAACAGAAACCCTCTTCGGCATTATTCCGATTTTCACACTGATAGGCTTATTGCTGACCACCCTATTGGGTCTCTTTGCGCCTCATAATATTCGTCGTAAAATCAGCTACTACTTTATGAATGAGGCGGAAAAGGCGCTCTATCGTGAAGAGGAAAAAGAGATTGAGGCAGCGCTAAAAGCCTTAGCAGAAGCGCATCAGCTTAAAGCTGAAAAAGCCCAAAAATATGCCTTATTTGGGCGTCATATTGAGATATTAGAGACCATTGAACAGCAGGTGACAAAACTCCCTGAAGATCTCTCTGATCAGGTCGTTGAGATCGGAATATCCTCCATGAAGATTATCAAAGCAATGGAGAAAGATCCTCGGGATATTCTCATTGGGGGGCGTTTTTTAAATCGATATCTCCCCATCATCCAAGAAAATTTAACAAAATATATCACCGTCACAGAATATGCGCCACTTGAAACACAGCAAGCCCTTCATCTTGATGTCATGAAGTCGATGTCCACATTACAGCAAGCATTCTCACAGCTCTCATTGGAATTAATTGAAAATGATCTCCATGATCTTAAAGTCGATATGAATGTTATTGATACCTTAGTGCGAAGCCAAGGATTTGAGATTAAAAAATAATGATCTCTCTCCGCAAGCTATCGCAAAAATCCGCCAATCATCGATCAATGGATCAATACGTCAATCCCCCTCACGATAAAGCCTCATCACCTCTTTGATGATTCAAGCTTCAAAGCGCGTCTATCGGGTGATAGATCGCACTAATTCATCGGTATAAAAACGATAAGTAGCGGGATCATCAGGGAGGATCATCACCTTAGCAATCGCCCCTTGTAGCCGCTCAAGATCCACTGAATCCAGTGGAATCAATCCTGATTCATAGTGATAAACCGCAGCGGATAAGAGGGGGCGATACTCAGCACGCGCACGTAAATAATCTCCCTGAGGAATAATCGCCTGAACCTTTACCGAGATCAACATTCCCTCTCTCTCTAAACGTGCTTGTCTCCGCTCATTTTTGATAGATCGGTAGATATTTCTCCCAACAAAAATGGCAAAAAAGGAGACAGCAAAGCCATAAACATATAAAAATGCGACCACCCCATAGGCCCCTTTATTATTTAACGTGGCACTTTTTAATACCGCATCAGCCTGATAATAGACAGGGAGAGTCTCCCCCGGGGTAAATATTGTCCCATTATAATTTGCCGTATAGACAAATTCATAGCGCTCCCCTTGTTGATCATAAAAGCGCACCAAAGCTTCTGACATATTACGGCTATTATCTGCCTCTAAGACTTCACCACTCGTTTTGATACTCGATACCTGCCAGAAAATCTGCGTCACAAGATGATCTGTACCTTTATAGAGCGCATAAAATCCTGAGAAAAACCCTAGTAATAATCCAATACAATAGATTAACGCCGCACCAGATCCAATCAGATGCCCGATAAAATTAAAGGTCTGGGGAATCAAATGAAAGGTATAACGATTAAAAAGCTGTACCGGCGTCACCTCATCCCCCATGATTCGACGCCAAAGCCATAATAGCAAGAGCGCTAGAGTCACGATCCCCAACATTTTTAATATCATAAAACGACTCCTTACTTCACGCGACGAATAGTTTTTTCATCAACGCTTAATCATCTCTCATTCCAAAAGCCCCGATTCAATAAATGATGACATTAAGGATAAACAGCTCAGCCCCTATCGTCATTCAGAGAGCTTCTCTCCGTATTCATGAACTCAATTCACACACTCAATTCAATCACTCACTCTTTCCTGCATCATCCCGTGAACGTTATCAAAACGCCCACCTTAACCTTGTAACCAATTCTTCTCGGGATCATTCTCTGCAATATTTCTACCGCTACTGACAACCGCTTCCTTGCCGCCTTTCACTTCAAAATTATTAAAATCAAATAGAGAGGGATCTGCAAGTTGAGAGGGTTTCACATTCCGCATCGCTCTAAAAATAGAATCCATTCTTCCCGGATATTTCGCTTCCCATTCGGCTAACATCGATTTGGTGGTCTGTCTTTGAAGCCCATCTTGTGATCCACAGAGATTACAAGGGATGATTGGGAATTGCTGCATCTGTGCATATTTAATCAGATCTTTCTCTTCACAATAAGCGAGCGGTCGAATCAAGATATTCTCCCCATCATCGCTCCGTAATTTCGGCGGCATCGCCTTCATCGTGCCCCCAAAAAACAGATTCATAAAGAGCGTTTCCACCATATCATCACGATGATGCCCAAGCGCGATCTTGTTGAATCCATGATCCTTCGCATATTGATATAAGACTCCACGGCGCAGGCGAGAACAGAGACTGCAGGTTGTTTTCCCTTCGGGAATCACCCGTTTTACCACAGAGTAAGTATCTTGCTCAATAATCTCAAAGGGCACGCCAATAGAGGTTAAATAATTTGGCAAAATCTCTTCTGGAAACCCTGGCTGTTTCTGATCTAAATTCACCGCGAAAATTTCAAAATTTACCGGCGCTTTTTCCTTCAGCTTCAGCAAAAGATCTAACAGTGCATAAGAATCCTTACCTCCCGAGAGACAGACCATCACACGATCCCCCTCCTCGATCATCTCATAATCCATGATCGCACTGCCCACTTGTCGGCGAAGACGCTTCTCTAATTTTTTCTCAGAAACCGATAATGCCACTTTTTGCTCCTCAATCGTGCCATTTTAAAGATGCGCATTATATCATTCTTACTCGCCATCACATATGATACGCATTTTAAAATTCTCTAAAAAAATCCTCTAATAGAGAGAGCCCTAATCTTAATCGGCATTCCTGACAGATGATGAGGGTCAAACAGACAATCAATCCCATAAATCCGGCAGCAAGCGCATATATAAGTGGGAAGCTCTCTTTTGCCATCATCGATTGAGCTAACAGCTCTGTGGGGAGGAAATCTTGGAATAATAAAAACGCCCCAGCGAGAGAAGACAATAGGATACTGCTCAATATCACGTAGCTGATCCATATAAGAGATTGAATCCCTAACATTTTTTTATCAGAAGCCCCTGACAGTTTTAGCAAAATAAACCAGCTTGTTATAGCGATAACCAGCGCTGGAAGTAAGCCCAAAATGACATATGGATTGTCTATATCGTAAAAAAATAGCAGTAAAAATGATCCCCATATCAATCCTTCCGTCACCCACTTAGTCACTCTATAACTGATACCAAAGGCAGCTAAGTTTTTGGCAATGAGTTGAATAGAGAGAAAATAGCCGAGCAAAGTGCCCCCTAAATAGAGGACTAAAAAAAGCATCAATGGCATGATTATTCCGCTACTACTTATCAGATCCGCCACACCTATCAATTCAAAAATAAAATAGGGGGTCGATAAAAATAGAAGATCATGCAATAAACGGCTTGGTGTCATTTACATCCTCACAGTGCAATATACAATACAATATTTCAAAGACTCTTATTGATCCAATAGGGATAATCACGCTCCCCATTTCGATGAACGCTGTTCACAGTCCAATCGAATCTCAACTAGAAAGCAATTTAATAGGCTTCGAGTGATAAGCTTCAAGCACGGGTGTACCAATCGTTATGGCAGATATGCTTCCAGCGAAATAACGATATCGATAGAAATACTTGAAATCAGGGAGAGCTGATCTTCAATGAGGCAAGCCGATTCAATCTCTCCGCTTCTTCACGACTAAAAAGGAGGGTATCTGCTATTTTTATCCCTTAGCTATTCTCGATTCCTGACTCCTGATTCCTGACTCCTGACTCCTGACTCCTGACTCCTGACTCCTGATTCCTGATTCCCGATTCCTGATTCCTGATTCCTGACTCCTGACTCGTGATTCCTGACTCCTGATTCCTGATTCCTGACTCCCGATTCCTGATTCCTGATTCCTGATTCCTGATTCCTGATTCCCGATTCCTGACTCGTGATTCCTGACTCCTGACTCCTGATTCCTGATTCCTGATTCCTGATTCCTGACTCCTGATTCCCGATTCCTGACTCCTGACTCGTGATTCCTGACTCCTGACTCCTGATTCCCGATTCCCGATTCCTGACTCCTGATTCCTGACTCGTGACTCCTGACTCCTGACTCCTGATTCCTGATTCCTGATTCCTGATTCCTGATTCCTGACTCGTGATTCCTGATTCCCTATAAAATTTTCCATATAAAAAAACCTCATCTGAAATTATCTTTCAAATGAGGCAGTTATGATACGGATGATATTGCAAATATATGACGTAATATTGCAAAATACCGTCAATATATCTCTTGCCGATAGTGACAAGAGCACCAATCTTTCATTAACGGATCTTCAATTTATAACGCGCCGCGATAGTCGCCACCACACTCACTAATGCACCAGCAATCACATAGAATGTTACCGCAAGATTATTACCCGTCACATCGATCAACCAAGTAATCGTGACGCCGGCAAATCCACCAAAAATCATCACCGCGATATTATAGCTGAGCGACATTCCTGTTCCTCGAACTTTCACAGGAAAGACCTCAGATATTAATGCCGGCATTGAGGCAAAGTATACTGTCATTAAAAACCCAACCACCCCTTGAATCACCAATAACTTCACAAATCCAGGTCCGACTGAGAGCCAGGCAAATAATGGATAAGTTAATAAGACAAAGAGGAGGCTACTCGCAAACATAAAAGGAATACGACCATATTTATCTGAATAATGCCCAATGACTGGAGATAACAACATCATAATACCGCCGGAAAGAATTGTTGCGACAAATGATGAGGTGGAACTCATGCCTAATTGTCTAACAGCATAAGTGGGCATATATACCACTAAATAAACCGAGACTGTTGCCATCACAACACAGCCTGTGGCGATCAGTAATGCCATTTTTTGTTGTCCTATCAAATCACGAAGCGGATTTTTACTAGGCTCAACTTCAGCAAACTCAGGAGATTCATCAAGGCTACGACGAATATAGAAGCCCACAGGACCAATTAATAATCCAAAGATAAATGGTAAGCGCCATCCCCATGAATAGAGCTGCTCTTCTGTTAAAAAGCTATAGATCATCGCCCCGGCAATGGCAGCACAAGCAATACTCAAGCCCTGACTTGCCACTTGCCAGCTTGAAAAAAAGCCTCGGCGATGCGGCGCGTGTTCTACTAAATAGGTGGTAGAACTTCCAAATTCACCCCCAGCAGAAAATCCTTGAATCAAGCGTGCCAATACCAATCCTAAAGAGGCCCAAATACCTATCTGAGAATAGGTTGGCATCACAGCAATCATCAATGTACCTAACATCATTAGGAAAATAGATAACGTTAATGCCGCTTTTCGTCCCACACGATCGGAATAAATGCCAATGACGATTGCCCCGAGTGGTCTCATAAAAAAGGAGACTCCAAAAGTGGCAAAGGTAATGAGTAATGAGATGGTTTGATTCTCAGTTGGAAAAAAGAGCTTTGCGATAATCACCGCCATCGTCCCATAAATGAGGACATCGTACCATTCTAGAGCGTTACCGATAGATGATGAAATCACCGCTTTCCACGTCTGAGGATGCTGTTCAAATACTTGATCCTCGGCTTTTGCCGTTATCCGACTGGCCATACTATTCCCTTCCTTTGTGAATTATTGATCACTTTTCAAGTGATTGTTATTTATTACAAATATTGATTATTATTCTTTTAATACGATCTAATCGATCGTTTTTAATAATGAAGGATTCTCAATAAACTGTCAATAAGCGGATCAGCCTCCCAAAATTTATAATTATTTTGCTATCACAGCAACTTAGAAGCGATCATTGTTTACAAGAGATATCCTAAAATGATTGAGCATAAATGATTCTTTTTTAAATAGCGAAAACATCAAATTAAAAACCAGAAAACTTTCTTCCGAAACATTTCAAAGACCCTTTCACGAACCTTTTTCGATTTTAAAATATCCTCCAGCCTTCTTCCGAGCCATTTCCAGACCTCTTTGCAGAACCATTTCCGGAACCATTTTCTGAACCATCCCCCGTCATTTTCCAGCCCAAAAAACAACTGACCATCATTCTTTACAGCAAGATCACGCTAATCATCATCACGGCACTCATCATCACAACACTCATCATAGATTCGCTATGAAAGCAGCGCCTCCAGAGGAGTTTTAATTAACAAGTCGTTTTTTTATTGCTGGTAGATGAGATGAGGTGGGATGGGATTAAGGCTCTCGCCTCTCTAAAGATTCACCACAATGCTTACAAAAATATCGTGCTTTTCGAGCCTGAACCCGATTGTGACGAATCGCCGTTAATTCATGCGTTTGACATAGACAAGTATAGGTAAAACGCTCATATTGACGCGTGGTACTATTTTCGGTATTAAAACCGTGCGTCCTATTTGCAGGTACGCCTAAAACCTCTGTCATCATCATCTGCCACTCTCTACCATGAGGTTGTACTCGTCCATAGAGAGCAAAGGTTAAGAGATGCGCATATTCATGAGGAATCACCTCATCTATAAATTGCTGACTATTTTCTGCTAATAAAATAGGATTTAAACGGATTTCCCAACGCTGTAAATAAGCGCTTCCTGCCGTCTTTCCTCGCTGCTTAAAACTAATCGTTGGATAGTAATCTTGAGCGCTTTCCGCTATTGAGGTGGGTAAGCCTAATAATGCTTTCGCCTTTGATAAAAGCGATCTTTTTGGGAGTTGTGCAGGCTTTAACGTGCTATCGACGGGAAACTTTCCCTCGGAGTAGAGATTTTTTATAGTGGTTATCGGCTTATCGATTTCAATATTGTCTGCCCCGACTTCTCCAGCTCCCCGCATTTCTCCCTGACTATCAGAAAAACCGAGGGAGTAATGATGAATATCTTCATGGGAATAGGCGTGCAGCGCCTTTGTCTTTAAGAGCAAAATCCGCTCCCGTAGATGTTGCATCACATCAACAGGCAGTTTTTGAGAGAGCTTTTGCATCGCTAACGCCTCTACCTCAACCACTTTACGAATTGCTTGATATAAAAGAGCCTCTTTCTGTGAAGAGGCATCTTGTAATTGATTCATCGCAATAATGTTGATGTTTCCCATCTCGACTTAGATACCTTTAAGCATCCGTAAACTCTCGTGTTAAATCGAAAACGGTTAAAGATGCTTTCTCTTCTCTACTATATGACTTTCTAAACTGCCCCTCTTTCAGGACAATTGTCCGATCGCCATAACGTATCGCATGTTCCATATTATGTGTGATCATCACACACGTTAGATTTTGTTCACGCACAAGCTTATCAGCTAATGCCATCACATGCTCGGCAATTTTTGGATCTAGCGCCGCGGTAATTTCATCTAGAAGCAAAAGTTTAGAGTCCGCAACAATCGACATCACCAAGCTTAAAGCCTGGCGTTGACCGCCAGAGAGGTTGGTAACCATCTCATTTAAACGATTCTCTAAATTCATCTCTAGGAGAGATAGCTTCTCTTTAAACAGTGATCGTCGGCTCTCATTTTTAAAGAGTCTAAATCCTCGTTTTTGTCCTCGCTTATAGGAAAATGCCATATTCTCAAGAATCGTCATATTTTCCATCGTTCCCACACGGGGATCTTGCATCACAATGGAGACTAAGTTTGCGCGCTCTTGTTGTGATTTCTTCGTCACATCCACGCCATCAATAAAGATGCGCCCCACTTCCGGTTTCATAAAGCCTGAAATCGTATTAAAGACGGTAGATTTACCGGCACCATTGCCACCGATAATCACGAGAAACTCCCCCTTTGCAACCTCAAGATCTAATCCTTCTAAGATCGTTCTTTCCAGCTGTGTCCCTTTACCGACGACCAGCTTAATATCTTCTAATTTCAACATCGGATTTAGCATTTACGTCGCCCTCCTGGCATCGCCATAATGATGATGATCAAGAGACCTGCAATCAGGTTAAAATCGTAACTCTTTAAGTTCAAGAACTCCGCATGAAGCGCTAAACTTGTCACAATTCGATAGATAATAGAACCCACGATACAGCTTAAAAGCTTAATCCAAATCGAGCGAAACGGAAGGACTCTCTCCCCAATAATCACCGCAGCAAATCCCGCAATAATCGTCCCTATTCCTGCGGAGATGTCGGTAAATCCTTGCTGCTGACTAAAGAGCGCACCACCCATTGCAATCAGCGCATTCCCCATGGCAACGCCGAGAATCACCATCCACTTTACATTTACGCCACCATTCATACAGAGGCGCTTATTTTGCCCTACCGCACGAATGGAGAGACCGATATCCGTATTCAATAAGAAGCTAAAAGCCGCAATTAAGATGATCGCAATACCACCCAATACTAAAAGATTATCGGCAATAAAGATTGTCGGTGACATCAATAGCGAGATATTAGGCGTGCCCTGCATCACATGCAGGTTAATGGAATAGAGCATAAAGGCGACTAAAATCCCGGCAAGGAGATCCGTCACTTTAAAGAAACTATTTAATATTCCCGTTAATGCCCCGGCAAGTGCTCCCCCTATTAACGCAAAAAAGAGCGATACGAAAGGATCGATTCCCGCTTTGATTAAAATAGAAGAGATGGCAGCCCCTAATACGAAGCTACCATCACAGGTTAAATCCGGAAAGTCGATGATTCTAAACGTGAGGTAGATCCCCATCCCGACAATTCCATAAATGAGCCCGAGTTCCAGGCTCATTACTAATTCACTTAAACTCATCCTAACCCTTAATCTTTACTCACCGCTTCTGCTTTACCATCTTTAATAAAGACAGCTGCTTCCTCGACCACCTCATTTGGAAGCGTTAATCCGAGTTTATTGGCGGTATCCATGTTAATAACGAGCTCCATTTTATCAGGAAAACCTACAGGAATCGCGTTAATATCTTCCCCGTTTAAAATACGTGCAATCATCTCTGCGGTATCAATTCCTAATTGATATTGGTTAGGACCTAAAGCAGCTAAAGGACCAAACTCTACGGCATCCGTGTCTGCCACAAATACAGGTTTTTTCTCTTTTGAAGCTGCTGTTACGATACTCTCTAAAGCTGCGAGCGCTGTGTTATCGCCATAAATAAAGATCGCATCCGTTTGATTCGCAAGGCGGGTTGCTGCTTGTGGAACATCTGCCGTACGGTTGACAGATTGTGTCACCACTTCTAAACCAAATTTTGGAGCGGCTTCTTCTAGGTCTTTTAATTGAGTAATAGAGTTTGCATCACCAGGATTATAGATAAAACCAATTTTTGTCATCTCTGGCAATACTTTTTTGAACATCTCAAGTTGTGGTGAAACATCCACATAGTTCGACATCCCCGTGACGTTTGTATTTGAGCCTTCGAGCGATTTCACTAAACTTGCGCTTAAAGGATCTGTAATAGAGCTAAATACCATTTTGGTTTTACCATCCATCGCAGCTTTCACTAAACTTTGCGCTGAAGGCGTACCAATTCCCACGGTGACATCTGCATTTTGCGCCACAAATTTTGTCGAAATTTGAGAAGCTAATGCCACGTTTGCTTGTGCTGACTCCACCACAAAATCAAGATTCTCACCTTCAACAAATCCGCGATCTTTAAGACCATCACGAATTCCTTTCGCTGTCATATCAAGTGCCGGATGCTCTACGATCTGATTGACATAAACTTTTTTCACATCAGCCGCTAATGAGACACTGCTTGCAAGCGCTGCACTTAATACTACTGCTAATAACTTTTTCATGATTGCTCCTAAAGCGTAAAAATATCATCTGAAAACAATCTCAAAACTTCAGAAACTGTCTTACTGTGGTGATACAGTATTACGATCTTACAATCTTGTCAACACTCTTCCGAAAATTTCTTCACCCCAAAGCCTAAAACAGCGCCCCATCGACCCTTTCATGCCGGAACTTCTTCCCAAAAAAGAGACTCCCATGCCGGCATATTCCTTTCAAAAAAGCCCCTCTCAATGCCGGCGCATCGGCTCTTGGTGCTACCTCAGCAGTGCTATCCGGCATCATGCAACTAAGATAAGAACGAAACCATTCAATCTAAATCGAATACTTTCGAGCAAAATAATGGAAGCTGACTCAAAGCTGGGTCGAATGCTTGCAAGCTTATAACCCTCCCGTGCCAGCAGTATGAGCGCCGCATGCCGGCATAAAAAG
>JASLEF010000245.1 GCA_030151245.1 Ignatzschineria sp.
TGCGCCCCGTTCCTCTACTTCAATATTTTCAGCGATATTTGCTGTTGTCATTACAATCAATCCTCCGATATAGCATGCTTTCTCATGACCTATTCGAGTGCTGATACACACCCCTAAAAAGAGCTATAAAATGTTACATGCAATATCAATATTATTAAAAAAAAACTTGTAACCGCACAATGCCGTTAGAAGTTATAGCTCTTTTACAAATTTTAATGGTTCGAGTATATAAACACTCTCTTCTAAGAATGTCTAGAGCGATTTTTTTACGTCTTAAAACAAGCAAAATAAGTCTTACATACAAAAAGGGTCATCAATCTTACTGATGACCCTTCACTTAAAGAAATCCTTAGATATTCTTAGTTTATATTGCCTCAATTATATCAAAACATATAACTTCTAATAATATCCTACGAAGTTAATGTAGAAGCCTTTATAACGGTAATCCTGCTGAGTTAAGTCATCACTAAAGTCTGTAAAGTTATAACCAACGCCAATACGGAAGTTATCTGAGATATCATAGTCGACTCCTAACAACACCCCACTTTTCGTTCCCCCATCTTTCACTTTTAGTGCACGATATTCCCCAAGAACATGCCATTTATTCATTAAGTCATAACGAACTTGGACAGCGCCAAATAATGCAGAGCTATCAAACCACTGATCTAGATAATGGAACTTGGTCTCTCCTTTTCGATATGCGAGCTTAGTCGCGTATTCCCACTCAGCACTCTGTTTATAAACACCTTCTGCAGAGAAAATATGGCTCTTTTGGTTATAATCCATCCCATAACCTGTTTGCCCATTGCTTGCTTCATCATAAAAATAATTATAACGTCCAAAAACAGCCCACTTATTATTATCCCAAGGACGATAAGCAAATCCTAAACCACTATCGACAAACTTCGCATCTTGTTCAGCCGTGACATAATCATAAGATTGTGAGTAATTAAACTTCCCTTGAACTCTCAAACTGTCATCGAACTTATAAGATAGGTTATTGGTGGTAAGCCATTGTCGGCGTCTATCCACACCACTATCTCGACGATACTCTAACTTAGAACTATACTCGATAATTTCATCGGTTTTAGTAACGCTAGCACTCACAGCTTTTCTATCCGCTCGTTCTTGCTCGATAGGATCTGTTTGACGCTTTAAACGCGATTGTTGATAGGTAATATTCGTACTCCAACCATCATCTAATAGATAATCAAAGCCGATGGTATTACCAAGTCCTCTCTCGTTATTTTGACCACGTAGACTCTGCACTTCGTTAAACATATTGAGTCGATCAGTGAGACGCCAACGTTGCCCAACCGTCAAACCCGTTTGACTATTATTAAATACTGAATCATAGTCCGACTTCTGATTAGCAAATGTATAGTTAGCATAAACGGTATGATCTGCATTTAACTTATGTTCAATACTCGCTAAAACACTATGACCTCTAGTTCCTGAGGTTCCCTCTAGCCCTACAGATGAAGAATCTCCATAATAATAACGAGTTCCGAGATTAACAGAGTTATTTTTCTCATATCGAGAGTGATCATCATCTATAGTAACTTGACCGCCACCAAATAATTCCCAGGAAGGAGTTACATAATGGCTATATCGTACTGCCGCAAGTTTTCCAATTGCTTTCTGATCACTTCTTTTCGTCTCAACTTGTTTGATTTCCCCGGTTAAGGTTGCATCATTATCGAAACGATACTCTCCAGAAACTTGAGTTTGCGTCAAGCTATTATCTTCTTGTTTTGCAACACTATGTCTTAAATAAGTTAAGAAATTTTCAGTAATTTGTGCAGATACTTCCACTCCATACTCTTTCATTCCCTCTTGAGCGCTAGAATACCCATTTGAGAAACCATGACTTCTATCCTTATACCAAGCACCAGCTTGAACATCATTATCCGTAACACCCTGCTCTTTAAAGTTTACTCTAGCTTCAAGAGCAATCGCTTCACCATGTCTCTTTCCTTGACTCGGGTCACGCTTATCTAACTCCGTAAAGTCTAATCCTCCATTCTCAGAGAAGAAAATCGGAACACCATCATTACGCGTATGAGTATATTCGGCGCGAAGATAGGTCCCATTTCCTGCTTTAAGGATCGCATCTACTCCTTGAAGCTCATAACCACTTTTCCCACCTTGACGTTCATCAACATAAGTTGCCCCGACCGCTAAGTGATCATTTAACCAATACTGACCTCGACCGCCTCGAGTAATATCTTTCGCCTCAAATCCCGCAGGTACATACTCATAGTTCACTAATAAGTATTGCTCATACCCATTTAATGGTCCTTCAGAAATAATACTAGGATTATGTTGGCTTACGATTTGCAGAAGAGGTCTATTTAAAATGATACGTCCTTGCGTCGCATCAATTTCATAATCCACTCCTCGCTCTAATGAAATCAAGGCTTGTGTTAATCCTGTACTTGGATCCATCACTTTTACCTGAACCTTATCGGATCCTGGTAAAATTCTAGTATGTCTTAAGTAGTAAAGACTCCCCCCTGTTCCTAAGAACTCACTGTGACCAGCAGCAGACTGGGCCTGAGATCCAAAAACCTTCAAACTCCCTTTAGTATCACCATAGATCGTATTCTCATTTGTCCGAAGATCTACAGCTCCCCCATAAAGTGATCTCGAATAAGTTGCAAACTCGGTACCTGTAATCCCGGTATTAAAGTTTCCCCATAAAGCTTGGTTTTTATCCCAATCAACACGAGCATAGAAACGCCCCATCGTATCAACATCTCGATAAACTGAAGAGTCATCCCCATATGTTGGATAATAAGAGTCCGGATCCAACGCCCTAAAAATATCTTGAGGATAAGCACGTCCAAACCCTCTAAAAAGGTGTTTTAACTCCTTCTCTTTTGTATCTGCATGCGCGGTAATGGTATAACGCCCTTTCATACGACTTTTCAAATAAAATGCTAATCGAGCATCCGCTAATATATCTGAGGTTTGATCATTACCATCCGCATCAATTGTGACAATATCTTTCCCTGGTCCCGTCACATGTCGCTGATAAAGTGTCAAATCAGCTATCCCCACCATAAAGAAAGAGTCACCTGTGATATCCGTTTTCAGGGTATGTGCGACTTGCCCGCCATAACCACTATCAACTTGAATCGCAAATGAACGCTCCCCTAAAGGTACCAGGAAGTCTGCTTCAAACTTACGATCCATACTCACAGGGTAAGATTCACCATCAATGTAAACACTACCTTCTGGAATATTGCTTCCTTGAATCCGAACCCGGGCTCCTACAAAGGGGATGTTTTGACGATAAAGATCATTTGATCCAACAACCCCATCGATTAAGAAATCACTCAGAGCCTCTTCCTGCGTTAAGGTTTGTCCCTTAATTCGAGAAATAGAATCTCGTATTTCAATGTTCCCCCGCTCATCTTCCTCTGGTGTTACAAGACGAATCTCTTTGGCATATGTTTCATCAAAATGCCCCTTATCATCGTATGCTCTCACAATATAACGAAGATCATCATTAACCCTAAAACGGGTATTTGAAGGTAATGTGCCATCCCAAATAACGGAGGTGATCGCATTCACATCAACGGGAATAGTGGCAATTGGCGTTACTAAGTCAACGTCACTTCCGCGATAAACCAAAACCTCATAACGAGAAACAAAGGCTGAATAGTTCGAACGAACATAAAACTCCACCGGTTTAACAATCTGACCATTATAAAATGGAACAGATGCGGGGGCCGAAATAGAAAGCTCGGCCTGACCTAGGTTTGCATTTTCTGTAAGCCAGATCATCCCATTATTGGGGAGGGAGATCGTTTTCCCCCCCATCCCTCCAGTTGTATTTCTCTTCACACTGAAGAGTGGATTTCCACTCTCCGTGCAAACAACCGAATCAGAGCACCCAACAGGCTCCCCGAGGGGCATTGCAGCAACTGGTGCTGCAAGCCCTGAAAGAACCATCAATACCCGCAAATCAAGAAGTTTCATACTAGTTTTCATTTACTTACCCTCCACTTCTTGAGACTCACTGCCCACAATAACTTGATTTTCATAGCTCAACTTACTATTCAATAACTGCTGTAAATAATCCTGACGCTCTTCAGATAAGTCATTTAAGGTTTTCGTTAAGACTTTAACTTCCTTAATTTCATGCTCTCTGATTAAGTCAACCATTTGAGAGATATAGATCTCATATTCAGGCTTCACTCTAGCGTCACCTTTGATGAATAACTCTGAGCTCACCTCTAAGATACTCTCTTCCGGCAACTGCACCGCAAAGTCAAATCTTGTTGGTAACCCTGGGGTTATTCGTCTTACCAGCGGGTTAGGCGTTGTAAATTTAACACCTTCCGGTAACGTTGCTACATCAACTTTCAGAATGTAGTTACGACCTCTTTCCCACTTCCCACCTTGAACATCTTGCAAGTGATATCGTCCGAACTGATCTGTTGTAATAATTAATCCTTCAGCACTCACAATACTCACTCCAGGGATTCCAGGCTCACCAGGATCTTGGATACCATTACCATTACGGTCATGATAGACAGTTCCTATGATGAGGCTGTCATCAAAGAGCGGATCATGATCATCAACCACTATTACAAGCGATGCTTTATTAGATATAGATACTGATTTCTTACCAGTTGTCCCTAGTTTCTCAGTAAAGGCTTCACTGAATAAGGATAAATTTCCTCCTTTAACACCAGCTCCCACTCTCATAACGAACCGAAGAGTCAGCTCTGAACCTGAATTTAGGTTTAAGTTTCCTAAATCAAGAGTAGATATACCTTTCACTGACATCGCGTCATTAGAATCTGTCACCGCTGAAGATGGAACGTAAGTAAATCCTGCTGGTAAGCTGTTAATGACGTTAAAATCTTTTACAGCACTTTTACCTATATTCTTCACATTCGCTTCAATCATTACGACATCTCCTACTCTCGCAGTTGCACTAGAAGAGCTAAGTGTAATTAGCAATAATGACTCTTCTAATTGAAGGTACTCAATACCTACTGAGTCATCACTCTTCTGTGCAGCTGTCGCAAATGTCCAAGTTTCAACTTTTCCTGCACTACTGACTTCCGATGTAACTCTAAACTGATATTTACCAGCTTCTACTTCGAATGGTGCCGCTTCCACGTATTTCCCGATCTGAGGATCTGATGAGGCGGTAATTAATTTCAAGGTTTCAGGGGTATGACCCACAATACGCTCTCCATTTGCATAGAAAAGTTCTACTGTTACCGTTGAGAAATCAACTCCGTCTGCATCAATAGCTAATTGATCCGCATTAATCTTCGATAGTTTCTGGTCGAAGCTATCACCTGCGACATATTTAACCGTTGCCGGCGTGCCGTTATATGGCTTCGCATCAGTTTCGAAAACAAAGTCATCATGGGCATTTGCCGTCGTTGAAGTTACCTTGAAAACGTAGTTTCCATCTGTCATTTCTCCGACATAGGTATAGTCTCCTATTACAGGTGAACCATCTTTATTCACCAATTTAAGATTGTTATACCCTGTCAATGGCTTACCTGACGCATACTTCATTTCCACAGTAATAGTCGCTGTATCTGTACCATCCGCAACGATCTGACTCTTATCTGAAGTAATCGCAGATAGAGTCGGATCAAAGTCACCACCTGCGATATAACTCACTTTCGCACTCTTATCTGACGTTGCCGCCGCAGTACGGAAGACGAAGTCATCATAAGCATTTGGTGTCGTTGACGTTACCTCAAAGGTGTAGACCCCTGGGCTGTTCTCTCCGATATATGAATAATCTCCGATGACTGGCGAACCATCTTTATTCACCAACTCAAGGTCGTTATAACCCGTCAATGGTTTACCTGATTGATATTTCATCGTCACAGTAATGGTTGCTGTATCTACGCCATCAGCAGTGATCTCCGCTTTATCGGTAGTAATACTA
>JASLEF010000172.1 GCA_030151245.1 Ignatzschineria sp.
ATTTGTTCAACAGGCGGAAATTCACTACAATAGGCAGAGTAATTAATTAGAAGGAATCTGTATGATCGCTGAAGTAAAAGATAAGTTAGTAAATGGTTTAGATGAGATGAAGGCAATTAACCCTCTCGCATTCGATGTAGAGGGGATTGTCAGCTACGCGGATTGGGTTGTGGTAGCTTCAGCTAACTCTGGTCCACATTTGAAAGCTTTGGTGCGTAAAGCAGAAGAGGTGATGTTGAAATCAGGGATTAAACCGATTGGAGTGGAAGGTGTGAATACTGCTTCAGATTGGATTTTAATAGATTTTGGCGATATTGTTTTGCATCTTTTAACAGAAGAGAAACGTGATTTTTATAATCTCGAGAAAATTTTTGTTCGCGCTGAGTAAGTAGATGATGTAAAGCGTTTTATTATCTTCAGGTTTGAATGGCAGGACGGCTTTTTCCGTCCTGCTTGCATTTGTGGAACTTGAATTTTGAAAAATAGATCTAGCAATAATTTAAGAAATGAAAGGATAGAGGATGATTGTGTACCTCATCGCTGTCGGTAGTAATATGCCGGCATGGGTAAAGACCGGATATGAAGAATATGCCGGAAGATTACGTCATGATGTTGAGCTTAAACTGATAGAAGTTCCTGCTCTGGTGCGTAAGAAGAACGCAGATGTAAAACGGATTTTAAAAGAAGAGGGCGATAAGCTTCTTAAAGCGATTCCTAAAAATTGTCTGATTGTCGGATTAGATGTTGTTGGTAAAGAGATGACAACTCCTGCATTAAGTCAAAGAATGGAAGCATGGATGCAGTCAGGGCAAGACGTTGCACTCCTTATAGGTGGACCTGAGGGATTTTCTCCAGAAATTAAGGCGCTTTTTCAGCAATCGATTTCACTTTCTAAGTTAACATTGCCACATCCGATGGTTAGAGTCTTAATGGCGGAACAACTTTTTAGAGCCTGGAGTATTATCAATAATCATCCATATCATCGAGAATAGATTGCAAGGATTTATTCGCACTTTCCCAAGATAGCAGGGGACACAAAAGTTTCTCTAATGACAGAAAGAACAAAACATACAAAACTAGTTTAGTATGTTTTGTCGCTTTGGTACTATATGTCGCATGCAACATGATGAATTGATTTGAAAGTTTCATTGAAGCATGTATCAGACACAGAGAATGCCTATACAAACCAAGAGTAGAACAGTACGTGTGTTCAATACGTACTTTAATGTGTAAATCTAATAAAAAATCAATTATGACGATTGATAAATGAGGAATTATGAAATTTTTTAAGAAGATGACATATCTGTCTTTCTTCAGCCTATTGCCGTTTATGACTCAAGCGGCTGATGGAGAGAAGGTATATACGAAGGGGGGTGAAAACCCGATGGCAATTGCTTGTATGACCTGTCATGGTATGAATGGGGAAGGTCTTGCAGCTGCAGGATATCCAAGCATTGCAGGTAAATCCCCTGAATATTTAGCGAAACAAGTGCATGATTTTAAAGAAGGAAAACGAAAGCATCCTGTGATGGATAGTATCGCAGGAGCGATTTCGGATGAGGAAATTGTGGCGGTATCAGAGTATATGCAATCTCTTCCCACGCCGGATATCCCTGTTATTCCTCGCTCAACTCAGCCAACGGATTTAGGTAGTGAGTTAGCGCTTCGTGGCGATTGGAGTCGAAATATTCCAGAGTGTGTTGCTTGTCATGGTCCCGCGGGCATCGGTGTTGGTACATCATTTCCTAAACTCGCCGGGCAGAGCGAGCTTTATATTATCAATCAAATGAATGCATGGAAAAATGGTAACCGCCAAAACGATCAGGCAGACTTGATGGGACATATTGCGCGTTCTTTAAATGATGAAGAGATTAAAGCCGTAGCGGTTTACTTCTCTAAAATTGGACAGTAGGGGATATTGATAATGAAAAATATTTTAATAGCATCAACTTTATCGCTTCTATTGTCATCAGTTGCCTTTGGGCAGGAAAGTGTTGTTTCAATGGATGATCAATCACAGATTCCCCATGCCCCCAAGATTGCTTTAGGTGAAGAATATCATCAGCCACCTTTAGATAGTGAGATTCCGGATAATGCTTTTGGCGATATGATTCGTAAAGGTCAAGCAATCTTTGTGGATACCAAGCGCGAAGTGCCGGAGTATGTGGGCAATGGAATGAACTGTGTTAACTGCCACATGGATCAGGGTAAAATGGCAAATGCAGCCCCGCTATGGGGAGCTTATCCAATGTATCCTGCTTATCGTAGTAAAAATAATAAAGTGAATACTTATGCTGAGCGTATCCAAGGCTGTTTTGAGTTTAGTATGAATGGAACAGCGCCGGCGGCAGATAGTGAAGCGATGACAGCTTTGATTACCTATTCTTACTGGTTAGCTACAAATGCCCCAACAGGTGTCTCTCTTCCGGGACGAGGATATCCTGAAGTGAAGCAGCCAGAAGCAGGCTACAGTATTGAACGTGGGGAAGTGGTCTATCAAGAGAATTGTGCGATTTGCCACGGTGATGATGGTTTAGGGCAGAAAGTTGGAGAGTACTATGTATTCCCACCACTTTGGGGGAAAGACTCTTATAACTGGGGGGCTGGTATGCATCGTATTAATACTGCGGCGGACTTTATTAAGGCCAATATGCCTTTAGGGAAAGGCGAGTCACTCACAGATCAACAAGCATGGGATGTTGCTGCCTTTATGAATAGTCATGAGCGACCACAAGATCCGCGGATCATTGAGGGATCTGTTGAGAAAACCCGTGAAAAATATCATGCAAATGATGGCGTGAATCTTTATGGTGTTGAAGTGAATGGTAAAATATTAGGACAGGGTATCTAATTTTTAAGGATTTGCTTCGCTATTAAGGCGAATATTTAAATATAAAAGCAAGGTGCGAGAGTTTCATTAAGAAAGAAAGCATCTTGCTTTTTTTATGAAAATAAAAAAGTGAGGGCCCTTTTTGGGAATAGTTTGCTTCATCTCAATGGCGTGTTATCTTTGAAGATAAGTGATACAGCGAGGGAATAGCATGCAAAAATTTGTGATGGCCATTGATCAAGGAACGACAAGTTCACGAGCGATTATTTTTGATCATCAAGGGAATATTCGGGGAAGCAGTCAACGAGAATTCCGACAAATATTTCCTCATCCCGGATGGGTTGAGCATGATCCTACCGAGATTTGGGCGTCTGTTTTATCCGTAATGACCGAAGTGCTTGTTGAAAATAATATTCACCCGAGAGAGATCGCCACTATTGGGATGACTAATCAACGAGAAACAACGGTCATTTGGGATAAAAAGACAGGTCAGCCGATTTATAATGCGATAGTGTGGCAGTCTCGACAAACAGATATCATTTGTGAATCGTTAAAAGCTGCAGGATATGGCTCTATCTTTAAAGAAAAAACAGGATTGTTAATAGATCCTTATTTTTCAGGAACGAAAGTGACGTGGATATTAGATCATGTTGAGGGGGCAAGAGCGCGGGCTGAGCGAGGGGAGTTATTATTTGGGACGATAGATAGTTGGCTTATCTGGAAGCTTACAGGTGGAGAGGTGCATGTTACGGACTACTCTAATGCCAGTCGCACCTTAATGTATAACATCTACGATCTGCAGTGGGATGAAGAATTATTGGCGATTCTCAAGGTTCCTAAAGCCTTATTGCCAGAAGTACGATCCTCTTCTGAAGTTTATGGGGTCACAGATCCGCGACATTTTTTTGGTGAGAAAATAACCATTTCAGGTGTTGCGGGTGATCAGCAAGCAGCGCTGTTTGGACAAGCTTGTTTTCATGAAGGAATGGCGAAAAATACTTATGGTACTGGTTGTTTTATGTTAATGAACACCGGTGATATTAAGGTTAAGTCAGAAAGTGGCTTATTAACCACCCTCGCGTGGGGGATTGACGGTAAGGTTCAGTATGCGTTGGAAGGATCGATCTTTGTTGCAGGATCTGCTGTTCAATGGTTGCGTGATGGTTTAAGGATGTTTCAAGAATCTAGTTTGTCAGAAGGGTATGCCGCGAAAGTCGATTCAACAAATGGTGTATATGTTGTCCCGGCATTTGTCGGGTTAGGAACGCCTTATTGGGATCCTGAAGCTCGTGGGGCGATTTTTGGTATTACTAGAGGGACTGAGAAAGAGCATTTTATTAGAGCAACTTTAGAATCGATCGCCTATCAGACTTGTGATGTTCTACAAGCGATGGAGAGAGATTCTGGAATCCGATTAAACTCATTACGAGTAGATGGTGGCGCGTCATTAAATAGTTTTTTAATGCAGTTTCAGAGCGATATTCTAGGGGTGAAAGTTGACCGTCCTAAGGTTAGTGAAACGACGGCATTAGGAGCCGCTTTTTTGGCCGGGCTTGCCGTTGGCTATTGGTCATCGCAAGAAGAGATTGCAAAGATATGGGCATTGGAGCAAAGTTATGCGCCGGAAATGCCCAGAAAACTGCAAGAACAGCTTTATGGTGGTTGGAAATGTGCGATTAAAGCAACGCAAGCTTTTAAACCTTAATTGATGGATCAGGAGGCGAGAATGAGATTTTCGGCGCAACAACGGGCAGAAACCCTTGAGGCATTGAGGAGTAATCGATTTGATGTCGTGGTGATTGGGGGTGGGATTACAGGGGCAGGAATTGCTTTAGATGCCTCAAAAAGAGGAATGAAAGTCGCCTTGATTGAGATGCAGGATTTTTCTGCCGGAACGAGTAGTCGTTCTACAAAGTTGATTCATGGTGGACTTCGTTATTTAAAACAGTTACAGATCTCTGTTGTCAAAAGTTCCGGACGAGAGCGTGCAGTTGTCTATCATAATGGTCCTCATGTCACAACACCTGAATGGATGCTACTACCTTTTCATAAAGGGGGGAGTTTTGGTCCTTTAATGACCTCGATAGGATTGAGGGTTTATGATTATCTGGCAGGAGTCAAGCCTAGTGAACGCCGTAAAATGCTCAGTCGCGGAGAGACGATTCAAAAAGTCCCTTTGATTAAGCAAGAGGGATTGCTAGGGGCAGGATATTATGTTGAGTATCGAACGGATGATGCAAGGTTAACGATTGAAGTAATGAAGAAAGCGCTAGAGTTTGGGGCGACGCTGATTAATTACGTGAAGGTGGACGGTTTTTTTTATACAGAGGACCGGCAAGTTTCAGGTGTTAGCATTGAAGATCTTGTTGGAGGAGAGCGCTTTTCAGTTGTTGCTGAAAGGGTGGTGAATGCCACAGGTCCTTGGGTCGATGAGTTGAGAAAAAAAGATCAAAGTCCCCAAAATCGTAAACATCTTCGTTTAACAAAAGGGATTCATTTAGTTTTTGATCAGAAGGATTTTCCATTAAAGCAGGCTGTGTATTTTGATACGAAGCGTGATCAGAGAATGGTTTTTGCGATACCCCGAGCGGGGAAAACCTATGTGGGGACAACAGATACGGTTTATGAGGGAGATAAAATTAACCCTGTTGCGACAAGTGATGATAGAGATTATATTTTGGCTGCTATTAATGAGATGTTTCCCTCTCTGGGATTAATAGAGCAGCAAATCGTGTCGTCGTGGGCCGGAATTAGACCACTTATCTGGGAAGAGGGGAAGAACCCTTCAGAGATATCGCGCAAAGATGAGATTTGGGAGTCAGAAAGTGGGTTGTTGACGATTGCCGGTGGTAAGCTTACGGGATATCGCCATATGTCGGAGGAGATTGTTGATCGGCTAACTCAACTGTTGAAAGAAAGGGGCGGTAAACCATTTGCAGGCTGCAGTACTAAGCAGCAGCCGATTTCGGGAGGGGAGTTTGATAGCGTTGCTCATTTTGAGCATTTTGTGGCACAGCAAGGTGTTGCGGCAATCTCTTTAGGCTTAACAGCAGAAGAAGGGAGTTTTCTAGCGAGGCATTATGGAACCAACTCAGCAGTTATTTTTGCGCATTTAGCGGAGTATCATCAAGCGTATGACACTGCTATTTTAGCTGAGAAAGGATTGTCAAAATTAACGGCACTGCGCTTATGGTACGCTTTAGAGTATGAAGCAGTCGTCTATCCTGATGATTTTTTAATTCGTCGAACGGGAGCGCTATTTTTTGATATGGAGCTTGTTAATCGTGAGAAAGAGGGGGTTGTCGCTGAGATGAGACGCTACTTTGGTTGGGATTATGCGTATTACCAGAAGATGATTGCGCGTGTTGATCACGCGATTTATGATGCGCTGACATTCTCTTCTTAACAGGGGATAAGCGAATAAGGTATCGGGGTGATTAGCCCATTTTCGGACATTTTGGCCTTCAGTTTTTTCACTGCGATATTAAGTGTTTATCGAAGCAAGAAGATCAAGTCATAAGTGGTAGAGACTAATGTGACCGATTTTTAAGAACGAGTATGAGTTATTGTAGATTGCTTGACGCTGGTCTCGTTTAACCATGAAATGATGAGTGTTTATAGGGGATATTGAACGCAGGGATATCACCTGATTTTTAAGGTGAGTATTTTATTTTGAAAGAGTTTAGGGCTTTATTTTTTCAATACTTTATTGTGATGGGATCTTGAATGTTAACTGATTCCAATAGCGCCACTTTAAAATTATTTGATTGACTGCGCTTTTAAAGGCCGATAGGCGATCGGGAGAAGTTTTGTTAGTTTTGATTATTTACGCGGCAATCACGATGGTCGATATTTTTTAAAGCAAAATGACGATAATTATTGGGATAATCTTATAGTTGACTACTCATTACTTGCGTAATATAAAAAACCGATCTTGAATTTTACCAAGATCGGTTTCGAGTGTTATCAAAATAATGCTGGTTAGCAATTGTGATCAGAGGTGTTCTTAGCCTTTATAACGACTTAAAACTAGCGCTGAGTTCGTACCACCAAAGCCAAATCCATTATTTAGAACATGGTCTATTTTTGCATTGTCTACACGTTTACGAACGATAGGGTATTGTGCTAATTTTGGATCTACTTCATCGATATGTGCGCTCTCTGTGATGAAATTGTTTTCCATCATTAAGAGGCAATAGATCGTTTCGTTAACACCCGCAGCACCCAGTGCGTGACCTGTTAATGATTTTGTCGAACTGATCGGGGGGACTTTGTCTCCAAATACACGACCAATCGCTTCAAGCTCAGGAACGTCACCCGCAGGGGTTGAAGTTCCGTGGGTATTGATATAATCAATCTCACCATTTACTGTTTCAAGTGCCATACGCATACAACGTTCAGCGCCTTCACCGCTTGGAGCGACCATGTCGTAACCATCAGATGTTGCGCCATATCCTGTGATTTCAGCGTAGATCTTCGCGCCACGTTTTAATGCATGCTCAAGTTCTTCAACAACAACAATACCACCACCACCAGAGATGACAAAACCATCACGGTCTTTGTCATATGCACGTGATGCAACTTCAGGAGTATCATTATACTTAGATGATAATGCTCCCATTGCATCGAACATTGCACTCATATATGGATGAAGCTCTTCTCCACCGCCAGCAAATACGACATCTTGTTTTCCCATTTGGATCTGCTCGTAAGCATTTCCAATACAGTGAATCGATGTGGCACACGCAGAGCTAATAGAGTAGTTTACACCTTTAATTTTGAAAGGTGTCGCTAAACATGCTGATACGGTTGATCCCATGGTACGAGTGACCATATATGGTCCGATGCGTTTTGTTGCGCCATTTTTACGAAGAATATCGATACTATCGATTTGATTTTTTGTCGAAGCTCCTCCGGAACCGACAATAAGTCCTGTTCGTGGATTTGAAACTTCTTCTTCTGAAAGACCAGAATCTTCGATCGCTTGTTTCATTGCGATGTACGCATAAGCAGCAGCATCTGCCATGAAGCGGAAATCCTTACGATCAATTTGTGAAGCTAGATCGATATTTAACGCACCATGGACATGAGAACGGAACCCAAAATCCGCCATCTCTTGCGAAAATTTGATTCCAGATTGAGTATTGAGGAGTGATTGTAAGACCTCATCTTTATTGTTGCCGATGCTAGAGACAATTCCAAGGCCTGTAATAACAACACGTTTCATTAATAAAGTTCCTACAAGAAATTAAAAGTTGTACGTTTGTGTGAAGAGACCAACTTTTAGATCTTCACAGACATAGATTTCTTTGCCATCAACTTCCATTGTTGCATCAGCAATTCCAATCGTTAAAGATCTTAAAATAACACGCTTCATATGGATGTTATAAGTGATTTTTTTAGCAGTAGGAAGTACTTGGCCGCTAAATTTTACGTTGCCAGCACCCAGTGCTCGACCACGACCTTTGCCGCCCATCCAACCTAGGTAAAAACCAACAAGTTGCCACATTGCGTCAAGACCAAGGCAGCCTGGCATCACGCTATCGCCAATAAAGTGGCAAGGGAAAAACCAAAGATCAGGGTTAAGGTCAAGCTCTGCAGTAATGGAGCCTTTACCATATTTTCCACCTTTTTCTGTGATGGAAACAATGCGGTCAACCATGAGCATTGGGGGCATTGGAAGCTGAGCAGTCCCTTCGCCAAATAAATTACCTTTTGCGCACTCGATGAGCTCATCATATGTAAAGCTTGATTGGGT
>JASLEF010000080.1 GCA_030151245.1 Ignatzschineria sp.
TATCGAAGCTTTAATTCCTGGGAATATCCTTGCTGTTGCGGAAGCATTAGGGATTAGTAATATTCGTAGAATCCAGCAATTGATGCTCGATAATGAGTTAGAACTTTTATATCGAGAGTTGATATTAGCTGTCTGTAATCAACTGCATTACGCTATGCCTTTCATGTTCTCACCGATAACAGCAGAAGAGTCGCTCCTATTGCCGGCACATTTAACGAGCACACAATCAATTTTGCGTGATTTAGTGTCCGATATCCCTGAGGAAGATTGGCAAAATATCGAAATTATTGGTTGGCTCTATCAATACTATATTTCAGAAAAAAAAGTAGAAATTGATAAAGATAAGGTGTCACTTAAAAAGGAAGATATTCCCTATGCCACCCAATTATTTACCCCCAATTGGATTGTTAAATATTTAGTACAAAACTCTGTAGGGCATTATTGGTTACAAACAAATCCGCACTCCGATTTGCAAAAAAAGATGGAGTTCTATATCGCTCCCGCTGATCAAGAGGCTTCTGTTACTACTGAACTTGAAAAAATCACGCCCGATTATATTGATCCAGAAACAATTACAGTTTTAGATCCCGCTTGTGGTTCGGGGCATATCTTATTGGAGGCTTATAATGTTTTAAAGGAGATCTATCGGGAGAGTGGTTATCTTCCTCATCAGATTCCTCGTCTTATTTTAGAGAAGAATCTCTATGGGCTCGATATTGATGATCGTGCAACGCAACTTGCCGCTTTTGCTGTCACAATGATCGCAGTTAAAGATGATCAAAGTCTCTTAAAAACACCAGCTTCACTCAATATCATCTCTTTTAAAGAGAGCCGAGGGCTCAATATCGATTATATTTGGCAAAATCTCTTGTTAGAAGATCCCGATAATCAGTATCAACCAATTATTAGAAAGCTATTTATGCTCTTTAAGGATGCAAAAACCTTAGGATCTTTAATTAAAATAGATGCCGATCAACAAACACTATTAGCACAGCTATTTGTGGAAATTACAGCCATTGCTCAATCAGGAGATCATTTCCAAAAAGAGAGTGCTGTAATCCTACTCCCCTTTATCCAGCAAGCTCTCTTGCTTTCTCAGCGTTATGACGCAATTATTGCCAATCCGCCTTATTTGGGCACTAAGGCTATGAATAGCGTTATTAAAGAATATTTAAGTGATTATTATTCTAATTCAAAGTCTGATCTTTTTGCCGCATTTATAGAGCAGGGATTCTATTTAGCGAAATTGGAACGTTATAATTCGATGGTGACGATGCAATCTTGGATGTTTCTCTCTAGCTATGAAAAAATGCGGAAAAAAGTCCTTATAGAAAAGACAATATTAACAATGGCGCATTTAGATAATAATGTAATGCAGATTGCGTTTGGTACCAATGCCACAGTCTTTCTAAATGTACATATTGATAACTACAAAGGAAGTTTTTCTTATGTGGAGTATAAAGATATTAATGATGAGGGGTATCCTAAAGAGTTTCCTGTAAGGAATAATCGTTTAAAAGAAACAGTAAGTGATAATTTCAAAAAAATCCCGGGAAGCCCGGTTGCATATTGGATATCTGAAAACGTAAGAAATATTTATACTAAGTTTACAACTATCGGTAATATTTCTGTCATTAGGACAGGGATGACAACGGCGGATAACAATAAATTTGTTAGATTCTGGCATGAAATTTCATATAGTAAACTTTACTTGAATTGTGCTTCAGAAATAGATGCAATTACTTCAGGAATGAAGTGGTTCCCTTATAATAAAGGAGGTGGATTTAGAAAGTGGTATGGTTTTAATGAAAATGTAGTTAACTGGTTTAATAATGGCTATGAAATAAAAAATAATATGGATAATAAGGGAAAGCGCAAAGCATCTGTTAGGTCAGAAGAATACTATTTTAAACCTAGTATTACTTACTCTTCAGTGACATCATCAGTATTTTCTGCAAGGATTTCGGGAATTGGTTTTATTTTTGACTCAGGCGGATCCTCATTATTTTCTGAATACTCATATAATATAATACTAGCAAGCCTAAATTCGAATGTAACAAGTAATATTTTGCCTGCGATTAATCCTACATTGAATTATCAACCTGGAGATGTTGCTCGTTTAGTAGAATATCCAGAACAAGATAGTAATACTAGAGATATTGAAGAAAATACTCGATTGTTAATCGAGATAAGCAGGAAGGATTGGGATAGCTATGAAACATCTTGGGATTTTACACAATTGCCCTTGATTGCCCTTGATTCGTCTACCCGTTTAGTAGAACTGTATGCTACGCTTCGAACGGATGAAAAGGCGCGTATTGCTGAGGTTCAGCGATTAGAGACGGAGAATAATCGTTTCTTTATTGACGCTTATGGCCTTGAAGATGAGCTCTCGCCGGAAGTGCCGTTAGAGGAGATTACGCTGACTTGCAATCCCCATTATCGTTATCGTGGAGATTTGACAGATAAAGAGAGAGAAGAGCGCTATCAATCAGATACGATTACTGAATTACTCTCCTATATCATCGGTTGCGCAATGGGACGTTACTCTTTAGATCGTGAAGGGTTAGTCTATGCGCAAGCTGGTAATGAGGGTTTTCAAGAGCTTGTAGATGAGGGGGCTTATACCACATTCCCAGCAGATAAAGATGGTATTATTCCATTAACAAGTCGAGAAGAGGGTTGGTTCACAGATGATGCAACTCAACGGGTGATCGATTTTGTTAAAGAGGTTTGGGGTGAAGAGCAATTTGAGCAGAATTTACAGTTTATTGCAGATAGCCTCAATCTCTATAATCTAAAACCCCGAAAAGGTGAAAGTGCATTACAGACGATAGATCGTTACTTTGCGACAAGATTTTATAAAGATCATTGTACGACATATCAAAAGACCCCAATCTACTGGCTCGTAAGTTCAGGAAAAGAGAGGGCATTTGAGGCACTCTTTTATCTTCATCGCTACAACTCTTCTACATTATCTAAAATGAGGATCGATTATGTTGTTCCTCTGTTAGGAAAATTTCATACTCGTCTAGAGTCATTACGACAAAATGCTGAAAATGCATCCTCAACAGCAGAGAAACGTCGGTTAGAAAATGAGATTAAATCGCTCGAAAAACGCCAAATTGAGTTAGTGAAGTTTGATGAAAATATCCGTTCGATGGCAGATGCACAAATAGCACTTGATCTTGATGATGGCGTGAAGGTTAACTATGGAAAGTTTGATACAATTCTTGCTAAGATTCCATAGTGTTGGAGTATTACACTTTTTAATGGGATCGTTAACTACTATTTTAAGTTCAAAGATTTCCTTAAAATAAACTATAAAAGTGCTCTGACCTATTAAGGTTAGAGCACTATTTTCAATTGATTAGAGTAGAAATAGATGGATAGCCAAAATATCGCCCAAAGTCTTTTAGATCGTTTTCAAGTGCCTGTAAAAGGTGAGATTCCTAACAGGATCATTGTCTGGAATGATGCAGAAAAGAGCTTTGTCGATGAGATAGATCAAATCGCTAAGATTCTTAAATCTCACGAAATTGAGACAATTAAAGTTGATCTAGAGGAGCGATCTTATCTACTTGTAAAAAAAGAGATTGAATTAGATCGTCCAAATCAAAAGTTTTTGCTCTATTTCACAACCGAAGTGCCACAAGATGAAGATGATTGGTTTTTAGATACCCGTCTATATGGTGGGGAGTTTCATGCCGATAAAGCTGCATTAGCTATGATCTCTTTAGGGTTAAATAGAATGTCATTGCGGCAACATATTGCTAAAAGAGAGCAGTTTTTGGCAAATAAGCGTCGAATAGCAGCATTAAAGAATTTTATTGTTGAGAATGATGATGAAGAATCTCTCGATTTAAAGATGATCGCTGTTACGGTAGGAGCGAAGAGTGCCACAATAGAGACAATTCTGTTGAAGCTTTTTCAACAATTAGCAGAGACTCTACAAAATTCTAAAGGAAACTATCAGTGGAGTGAGTCTTTAAAATCCTTACAAGATATTAAAAAATATGGATTAAAAGATGCTCTTTGGAAGGGAATTGGCGATTATTTTGGATATCTAGAGAGTCTCAATAGTGTGCAAGAAAAGCGTAGCCTTAATAGGGGGCGAACATTATTAGATCTTCTATTGGCACTAATATCAACAGAGCTTGATGAGCAGATTGAGAGTCCAGAAGTTTCACAAAAATATGCAAATATGTTGATAACGCTTCCTTCTGGTCGTGCGAGTACGTTAGTTTTCTTAGATAAATGGCGAGATAGCCGAGAATATAGCCCCTTTTATCATACATTGATTAATCACTCTGAAATTAAATCTAAATTAGGTATTGTTGAACTTTTCAATAATATTGATCCCCCTCTCTTGCTTCGTTCAATAAGCTTTAAAGAAGCTGACGAAAAACTTATTGAGTTTTTAATAGAAGAGTTAAGTTCAACAAGTGGTTTTAGT
>JASLEF010000183.1 GCA_030151245.1 Ignatzschineria sp.
GGAAAAACATCCCGATTTCTATCTAGAAAACCCGAAATATGGGGGGCATTGTGGTTTTCCTTTAAAAGGCTCGCCTTATTCTTGGGCGGAGATACGGGCTTTTGAATTTTTAAATAGCTTATAGAGAAGAAGGGGCATTAAAATAACCAGGGGCGGTATGATAGGCGACATCGTCAATACATTCTCTATTTTCTAGCCAAAGATGATAGACATTATGGTCTAATCTTGCCGTTTCTGAACAATCTACATGCCATGCATATAAAAAGTGATTTGCAGTGGATTTACGCACACGTATTTTTAGCTTTCCTCTACTCATTTGATATTCATACTCTATAACGCTTTTTTCAAGCTCATTCAGTTTAGGATGTGCAATAAGAGAGAGTTCCACAAATTCATTCCATTCATTATCCTGAATGGCTGACTCGTGTGTTGCAGGCATTTCAGAGAGCAATGTTGCCTTTACAACGCGCGCAGGATGCAGATGGATGAATCGGTTTTTATCTCGATCAAACGTTCTAATATAGAGACGCAAACCATCATTAAAAATCGCATGAGGAGCAATGATACGCTTTTTTTTACCGGTATTGAGTGATAGGTATTGAATCTCGACACATTTCTTTTCAACGATTGCACGGATAATCGGAGCAAATGCCGGTTGCTCTGGCAGTGTTAAAAATGGAAAGGTGTAGATAAGAGGGCAAGTTGTTGCATCAATACTCTCTAGTTGTAACCACTGAAAGACTTCTTGATCTGAGATGTCATAAAGTGGAGAAAAATCCTTCGTAATTTCATTCGCTTTGGTTTCCGGGTTAAAAATAGCATTTTTAAAATCACTACGTTCTATATATTCACGAATGGCACGCGTTGCTGATGCTTCACTAAGATCAAAGAGTTGCATTAAATCACCTCGCGTAATAAATCCTTTATAGATTAAACAAAACTCAATATATCTAAGTCTGTCAGATATTTTTTGAAATATTTGAACGTTCTGCATCGCTATGGTAACCCTTCAATAAAGCTCGGAATAAGGCTATATGATAACAAAATAATAGAGAGTTTTTATTTTCATTATTGTGATTTTGGGAGTTATCTATCTTGCTGAATATATTAAATATTAATCCCATATTGGGGAGATATTGATTTTTAATAGGGGGCAGAATTACCGCTATATTTTATGAAATAGAGTTGAGGGGAAACTCTTTAAAATTCAATAAAACCCTATTAATCAAATCAAAATGATTTGATTAATAAAAATATATTGATACTATTGGTGAATTATTACCCAAAGGAGGTTAATAATTGTCACTTATAAAAATTAATAAGCTTATCGAATGCATCGAGCAAGAAAGGCCTTTAAATCTGAATAGCTTCCAGCGTCAATTAGAGCGTATTTCATTTAGAAATCCTTATTCTCTTGAAGCCTCTGATTTTAAAGCCAGAAAAGTAGGTAGAAATAGATATATCATTACCGCCGTGAATCCTAATTTAATGAGGGAGTTGCGTCAATTATCCGTATCTTTAGAGGGCGATAGAATATCCGCTGCGCGGCAGAATCGTAGTCATGATCATAAAGTATCTTGTTCTTTACTATTTATTCGTCGGGGCCATAATTCGCCAGAGGTTGTTATGATCCGTCATGATGAATCTTATGAATACTTTTCGCCAACGAGCCCTTATTTACTCATTATTGAAAATAGAACGCTATTTGTCGAGATTGAGCGAACATTACTGTTTCTCAAGTCTCAAGAGCTTATGAGTATTCTGGATATTGATGTTGTTTGGGGCGCAGGAAAGGAAATCGCCAATAGTTACCATCGAGCTTTCTTTGAAGAATATCAGGAAATATATGGTTTATTCGATTTGGATCGGGGCGGGCTTACGATTGCTAAATCATTGTTGCAGCTTGTAAACATACCTGTTCATTTTCTTGTACCTACTGATATCGATCAGCGATTAGAGCGGGTAACGGAGATATGTGACAACACTTATATTGATGAAGTTTTGCAAATTGCTAAAACAGAGCCAAGGCTTGCATCTTACGCCCGGATTATTGAGAGACATCAGAAGGTTATTGAGCAAGAGGAGTATTTGTATGTCGAATAAAATATTTGATCATCACTACAGCATGAAAAGAATTGTCTTAGTGAATTCAGCAAGCCATGGTTATTCAGAGATCATGTTAGATGAACATCTCGCGATGTTTGGTAACAATAATAGAGGAAAAACTGCAAGTTTAGCGGCAACAAAGTTATTGCTATATCCTGAGAGTAATTTTTCCGATTGCGAAAAGAAGTTTAAATTCACGAGCAAATCTCGGTTATTTAAGAAAGAAGAATCCTATGAGTACTATTTTCCTCAAGCAAATTCTTACCTTATTTTAGAAGTGGAAAATCCGGCAGGGATTTTTTGCATGATTTTGTATCGGATTGGCCATTATCAATATCATCGACTTTTCATCCCTAAAAGCTATGAGGAGCTCAGACCTCACTTTTGGAATAGCGCAACAGAAACATTGGCTACGCAGTTATCTGTAAAGTACCTTCAAGCCTTAACTAAGGAATATAATGGTATTCAAATAGGTGATGATCGGCAATTAGCCAAATTAATGTATGGTAATTTTGCTAGTAAGGACAGCCGTTATTGTATTGTGCCTTTAAAGGATTCTAATTCAGAATCTATTAAGGCCTTCATTTCGTTATATGAGTTGGCATTTAATGCCGGGAAAGATGAGTCGAATAAATTGCCCGATGCCATAGCTACCATTATAGAGATGAAGCGTAACCGACCGGAAGAAAAATTAGATGTTAAGTTTACGGACCTTCATGAAGAGTACTACACCCTTTTAGGAGAAAAAGAAGCGTTACAAAAACTGATAAACACAGCCCCTATTTATGATGCGTTAAAACAGGAATTTAGTGAGCTAAAAGAGCGACATGACCAGTTCAATCTGCAATATAGGGCATTTACTAAAGCCTTTTATGAAAGGCGAGAATCACATGTCCAGGAAACAAGCCTTATTCATGCACAAATTGAGACTTTAGATACACAGTTCAATTCGAAGAAGAAGCAATTAAAAGAGTTAGAGGCAAAGGTCATTGCTCAAAAAACATTATTGATAAATAGTGAAACAAGTACGCAAAATAACCGCTATAAGCAACAGAAAGTAGAGCATTTTTTAGGGAAATTTAGCACAGATAGTCCTCAGCAGGCCGCTGAAATGGCAAGAACAAGTTTAATCGATGAGATCAATGCTCTAGATGTCCAGTTCGGGTTAATTGATAATCAAGTACAGACTGTAGAAACCTATCAAAAAACACAGAAAGAAAAGTATCAGTTGGAAACAAAAATTACGCGGTGTCAGAAACAATTAGATAATATTGCGGATGCAACTTTAACGTATCTTTCACGACATTCGGCCACCATTCTTTATAATATTCGACCGGAGTTTGGTAATTTATCAGAAGTGTTAATGTCGGAAGAACATAATGCTATTGAAGCATTTAGTGAGTTATTTACATATGAAGAAGGATATTTGAAATTTAAAAACACCTTGTTCATGAGCATGAAAATAACCCCTTATCATCATGAAACCCATCAACAAAATCTCAAAGAACAGAAGAAGCTTCTGGAGGTTGAGCTGCAAAATATCTTACAAAGGCTCACCACATTAGAAACTATTCTTGCTTCACAAGGCGATGTTCAAAGATCCACGACTCAAAAGGCGAAATTGATACAGAAAAAATCTGATGCTGAGGAGTTGTTATTACTCGTATCAGCACAGGCCTTAATTGTAAAAGAAGTTTTAGAGGGAGAGGAGAAGATTATTCAGTATCAGTTGAGTATTGAAAGTTTAGATAAAAATATCGCGGCGGAGACAAAGGAGCTTCAAGAAATTATAGGGCAACGAAAAAAATTGGCCGAGAAAGATCAAGTTTTGAAAAAATTTGATGAATCTCGTATTGCGATTGAGCGAATAATTTCAACGATAAGTACCGTGATAGAGGTAGATTTTATTACGGAAGATCATTTAGCGTTAAAGGCCTTACAAGAAACGATAGAGGTGAATAGAGATCAGGCAGATATTTTGAAAGATCTATTATCGAGTATTAATAGGGATATGATGAGTTTTGGAGATCGATTTTCTCGCTTTAAAGAAGACGTGGTGATTGAGGAGATTGATCCTTATAAAGAGATCAGCCAATTTATAGAATATGGTTCTTTAATTCAAAAATATAGTAGCTATTTTGAAACATTGCTTCATCGAGAAATGGTTTTAAATCAGAAGATTTCTGCGCATAATCAATTTCTCAGTAATGTTATCCAGGAGCTAGAAAATGCTAATCAGCTTCTTTCTGGGACTATCTCGACAAAGAATAGCGAACTATCCCAATATTCGATATCCAATTTTCAATCTGTTCGATTAAAACTCTCTATGCGCGCTGATTTTAAGAACCTTTTAGAGCGTTGCCGTAAGCATGATATGAGTCAAGCGAGCCTGATGGAAGTGGAGTTTTATGAGATGATTCTTAGTTATATCCGAAAGCATTTCAAGAAGAATAGCAAGATTCGTATGCGTGATTTAATTGATAAAATAGATTATGAATTTGTGAGATTTGATGGTTGTACTGAAACCAAGCCCCAATCAGGGGGGACAACAAGTACAGTCACTGCTTTTATTATCTCCATGCTATTAACGGAAATATTTAGAACTGATTATCAGTTAAGAATGCCCCTGATTATTGATGAGATTGCAGATATTGATGAAAGTAATATTCAAGCCATTGTAAAAGAGGCAGATAGGGCGGGGTTTTCAATTTTTTCCGCAACACCGACCTCCAATCCTGTTGTGTGTAAATATATTGGCAATTGGGTGCATATTAACTTGCACCGTTTCGGAGATGCAGGTAATACAGATGGACTGCTCCATATTATGCCCTATAGTATTAACCGCTTTGGAGCGTAATCAATGAAAGTCACTAAAGCCAATATTACGCGGGCTATTTTTGAAAATCACTTTGAAAATGAGTTCTATAAGTTCATTGATTATATTCAGCAGGAGGGAACGCCTAATGAATTTCCGATTATTATGTATGAAACATTTTTCAATAATTTTGTGGTTCCGCATCCAGACAAGGCATTGTTAGATATTTTGTCTATTTCTACTCTGGAAGAGAGTGGCTTTTTCACCTATATTTGTAAAAAAAGCGATCAAGTTTCATTGGCCGATCAAATGGTGAATTTCTTAAGCTATATTGATGATAAACGTAGTGCGCAATTAGATCATATTCAGTTTGAATCCTTTCGGGGTGAGATAGAAGCGGTAGTTCAAAGTATTCGGCACTCGCTCATTAATAGCGATGATTATCATGAGGCTATCAGGCATTTTAATCGAATTATCGGGGCAATTATTAGTAATTTAAAGTCTAATATCGAGACGCTTGATTATAAAGTTAGTGAAATTGCAGAAAACTATAAAGCCAATCAACAAGGGCAAAGTAGTATTACGAGCGAAGAGCTTTATAATCAGGCTTTGCGATTATATGAGAGAAATATTCAGCCATGTTTACAGTTTATTGATCCGGATAACAACTTGAAACAAGCCTCGACATTTATTGAATCGTTGCAGGCCCTTAAAGATTATTATTATGAAAACTATCTTGATGATGAAGCTGTATTAGTGCAGTATCGAATGACTTCGGTAACCTCTTATTATAAAGATATATATGCGATTAACCGGCATTTACAACGTTATCTTCGAAGCTTATCTGAAGATAAAAAAGCCTTTTTAGTGATAGAGGCTGTTTTTAGTAAGCTTTTAGATTCCTTAATCCCTTTAAGGCATGGACGTACTCATCATCGCTACCTAAATGCAGAGAGTGAGATCATGCAACAAATGAGATGCTTCGATGGTTTAGCGAGTCATCAAAAAGGTTACAGACAGTTGCTCAATAGAGATCCTGAGCGGGTGAGTTTACAGTTTAAGATGCATTATTTGGATGTAGAATCAAAATCTATCGCAAGAAAACCGGTTGTTTTAAAAGAGATTAATGTCGATCTGGTGTTGCAACAGAGCGTTCAACGTACGGACGATATCTTGCAGTTAATGTTTAAAATACCACTTCAATCTTACATCGAAGATTTTTATCATTATATTCATCTCTATTTAGAACAAGTCTTGGAGAATTATAGATTAGTTGATTTTCTAACGGCGCTCTCTTGCCTTATTTTTTATGAAAAGTATCTCTCAGTACAGACGCAATCGCCGCAAGGAAGAATTACTGATAATGAGTATTATTTAGAACATGTTATTTTGAGTTATAACAATGAGGAATTAGAGAATGATTAATCGTGCTAAAAGCCGTGAGATTTACCATTATTTAAGAAATGGCAAAATATTAAATCAAGAGATGATCTCTAATAGTGGGGAGCTCGTAAAAAACCCTATTTTTAGTGAGGTAATGGGGAATTTGGAGGATTATCGGCAACTCTATTTAGATATTGGTTATCGCTTAGTCGATACGCCTAACTATCTTTATTTAATAGATGATAGACACCAAGATCCGAAGACAGATGTCGTAATGAGAATCTATTTATTGTTAGTAATTATTGGTAAGTATCTTGTGATTCAAGGATATAGCTTAAATAAGATTTATCATGAAGCTGCGGGATTAACTGTGGATGACTTTCAGAATATGGCGAATGTCCCGCACCTTATTGAGATTCTAGAAAAATCAAAAATGGGACAACACCCTAATGAGATATTTGGTCTGATTAAAAGTAATCTCATTGATCGAGGCATATTTTGGGAAAAGCCTAGTACCAATACCTATATTTTAACAAATGCAGGGAGAGCATTTTTTGATGAGTTGCAGTATAACAGCGAACTATATCTTCATCCTTCTGAACCGGAGGAAGCATAATGCATTTTAAGATATGATTCTGGGGGATCAATATGATCGTGATCAGCATTATTATTCGGGAAGATTATTAAATATTTTCATTAAAATGGCATTTAGTGAATCAATATCTTCCTCGGGAATACCTTCCAAACTTTTGG
>JASLEF010000231.1 GCA_030151245.1 Ignatzschineria sp.
GTCGCCTTCCATTACGGCAACACATGAGTTAGTTGTACCTAAGTCAATACCAATAATTTTAGCCATTATTAATTTCCTTTAATCTATATTTTTTTAATAGTGTTTTTTTGCTAGTCATGAGCTTATATCGTAAGTAAGTCATTTCTATGTCTGAATACAATATGGGAACAAAAATTCAGACTTCAAGGAGATTTATAAAAAAAAATTAAAATTTGGTAAGAATAGAGATAAAATTCGTTATAATCTTGCACCAAAAATATCGCTACCAACACGGATAATAGTGGCTCCTTCAAGAATAGCAAGCTCTAAGTCTTGGCTCATGCCCATAGATAAATCAGTGGCGTTTTTGGCTAATAATCCATCAGAAATCATTTTATCTCGAAGCTTTCGCAGCTCTGAAAACCCTTTCCGAATGATCATTTCATTATCGGATTGAATGCCAATGGTCATTAAACCTCTGACGGATAATTGGGTGAATGTTGAGACTTCTTCTAGAAATCCTGATAGGTCTTCAGGCATTAAACCTTGCTTATTAGGGTCTCGGCTACTATTGACTTGTACCATAATGGTCCGTTTAAGGTTGTGTTCTAATGCATATTGATTGATTCGGCGAGCAATTCTGACTCGATCAACGCTTTGAATGCAGTCTGCAATAGAGGCAACCTCATTGACCTTATTACCTTGGAGCGTGCCGATAAAGTGTGTTTCTCTTGGCGTGATTGCGGTAGGAATTTGGGAGATGAAAGGGGCTTTTTCAACAAGTTCTTGAGCACGATTTTCACCAATTAAGCCATAGCCAAGTGCAATTGCTTCATTGATGAGCTCGGGGGTTCGGGTTTTTGTGGCTAATAATAGAGAGATCTCTTTAGGATTTCTATCTGCTTTTAATGCAGCCCTTTTTATACGCTCGTTAATTTTCTGAATATTATATTTTAAGTCGTCGGTTGTCATATAAAAGACTCCTAAAATGAGTTTGTGGAGGGGTTGAAGCTAATCGAAAGATGCGTTGTTTTATTGAGTATTTAGCGATATTGTCAGCGGATGTTCCGTTGTATTTAATCTGAGCTGTTGTAGATTATCCTCTTAAGTTATCGGATGATACTTCGAGGGGGTAGAATCTTCAATGGCAGCCCGTTTAGATGGGGAAGGCTTTACCAATCATTCACGATAAAAAAGGGCTTGAAAGATTAGACTTAGCCCTTTGTGTATGTTTTTGTCTACCTGAGTGGCGTTTTAATAGCCCTTTTTGGGATCAATATCGAGAGATTTTAGCTTGCGATACAGATTTGTTCTCTCCATGCCTACCAGCTCTGCTAAGTTGGCAATATTGCCTTCGGATCGCTCATATTGTGCTATTAAGTAAGCTCTTTCAAACTGTTCTCGAGCTTCTCTCAGCGGAAGGTGAAGTAGAAGGTGATCCGTTAATGCTAATGGATCATTCTGTTCCATTTTAAGGTCATGTTCGAGCGTGCTATTCACCTCCTCTAATGTGACCTCATCGCTTTTTCCCAGAACAAGTAGACGTTGAATAATATTTTTGAGGGCTAAATTATTTCCCTTCCAGTGATGATTACGCAATCTATTTTGAGCAGCTATTGAGAAGTGTCGATAGGTGAGATGTTTATCATCAACGAAATGATGAACATAATAGCTGATAAGCTCAGGAACATCTTCGGGGTGTTCAGCAAGAGAAGGGATCTCGATGACAACAACATTGATGAGATGCCACAGCCCTTCATTAAAATCACCACTGTCGACAAGCGAATAGAGCCCTGGTTGTGCTGAGAAGAGATAGCGGATATTGGAGGCTGTTAAAGCCCCTGTTTCAGGGTGAATATATGATTTTGTTTGAAGTAAATCATATATTAGGCGCTGGGTCTGTTCATCTGCTTGTTCAAGATTGCTAAGATAGAGGGTGCCGCCCTCAATAGATTGTAGTAGTTGAGAGCGTTTATCAGTGTTTTCAATTAATTCTTTAACTTCATTTAAAGTGAGAGAGTTAAAGCTAAGCTCTAAAAAAGGTGCGTGTCTTCGATGGGAGTTCGTATGAATATAGCTGGCAATCCCCGCAACTTCGGAGCCGAAGGTGTGAACGAGTAAAATATTTGAGTCGGCTTTAGCCGCTTCTTTCAGTTTTTGACGTAATGTATTCATCATAAGGCTTCGACCAATGGGCTCGAAAGGCTTTACGTGTAACGGTCTAATTGTTTCTTGTATTGGCGATGCGGGGGCTTCTTGGGACTCCGCGAGTGTTTTTTCAACCACTAATAATAATTTGGCTAATGTTAAAGGTTTTTCTAAAAAATCGGCTGCCCCTAATTTAGTGGCTTCAATAGCATGCTCTAAAGTCCCATGTCCGCTCATCATAATAACAGGGCAATGGAGCTCCCCATTTTCATGCCATGCCTCTAAAAGAGAGATTCCATCAATGTCAGGCATCCAAATATCGAGCAACATCAGATCAGGCTCGCGTTTAGCTTTAAGGGCTTTCGCCTCTGTGCCGTTATAGGCCATCGCAACTTCATATCCCTCGTCCTGTAAAATATCACTTACGAGGTTACAGATATCTTTTTCATCATCTATGATCAGAATGTAGGGTTTCTCTTGTTGCATATTATTTAATGTCTCTTATTATTGTGAATAATATAAAGCTATCAGCTTACTATTTCATCTCTTAATGAAATAGTAAGCAATAAAAAAGGGAGTATCAAACTCCCTTCCTAGTATATCGAAGATTACGAATCTTTTTTAGTAGTTGTCTTCTTTGTTGTAGTCGTTTTTTTCGCAGCGGCTGTTTTAGTCGTTGTTGATTTAGCAGAACTGCTTTTGGTCGTTGTTTTTTTAGCTGCGGCTTTCTTTGCGGGTGTCTTTTTAGCAGGTTCTTTCTTCTCAGCTGTTTTTTTAGCGGCTGCTTTTTTAGGTGCTGCTTTACGACGACCTTTGACGGGTGCTTTTTCTAACAGCTCTTTACATTGTTCGAGCGTTAGTTTTGCAGGATCTTCATCTTTTGGAACTTTAGCATTTTTAGTGCCATCGGTGACATAAGGGCCAAAGCGACCATTGATAATCTCAATGGTAATATCGCCATCTTGGAATGAGCCAATAAATTTAGCCGCTTCAGCAGCTTTGTGTGCTTCCACGATTTCCATTGCTCTTTCAAATGTGACGCTATAAGGGTCATCTTCTTTGAGTGAAACAAATTTACGTGTGCCGTATTGGATATAGGGACCAAAGCGTCCAATATTCGCACGAATATCATAACCATCTTCGGCAGTACCTAATACTCTTGGTAATCTAAAGAGCGCCATTGCTTCTTCAAAGGTAATAGTATCGATGCTTTGTCCTGGAAGTAGTGAGGCAAACCGAGGTTTATCCTCATCATCTTTATCGCCGATTTGAGCAAAAGGCCCGTAACGACCGACGCGAACTGATACAGGTTTTCCTGATTTAGGGTCTTCGCCTAAAACTTTAGCTTGTGCGACTTCTGCACGGGTGACATTTTCTTCAACAAAGTCACATTGAGCTATAAACGGCGTCCAAAACTCTTGAAGAAGAGGAACTCGCTCACGTTCACCACTAGCGATCTCATCAAGATCATCTTCCATTTTAGCGGTAAACTCATAATCAACAATTCGCGTAAACTCAGCCGTTAAGAAGCGAGAGACGATTTTACCCATGTCGGTCGGTGTAAAGCGGCGATTATCTAAAATGACATACTCTCGGTTTTGTAATGTTGAGATGATAGACGCATATGTTGAGGGGCGGCCAATACCAAATTCTTCTAAAGATTTTACTAAAGACGCTTCCGTATAGCGAGGAGGTGGCTCTGTGAAATGCTGGTTAGGGTTAATGGCTTCGAGGTCAATATTATCGCCTTCCTTCATCTCAGGTAGGATGCGATCTTCCTCTTTCTGATCTTCTTTTTCATCATCCACGTCTTCAAGATAGATACTCATAAAGCCAGGGAATGCGATAGTTGATCCTGTTACTCTGAAGGTGTGTAGTCCTTTTTCTCCAAGATCAACAGAAGTTGTATCCATGATAGCTGACTTCATTTGGGATGCAACGGCGCGTTTCCAGATCAGTTCATAGAGTCTAAATTGATCAGAAGTTAAATGTTCTTTCACAGATTCAGGGGTTCTAAAAACGGAAGTAGGGCGAATAGCTTCATGCGCTTCTTGTGCGTTTTTTGCTTTCGTTGTGTATACGCGGGGAGACTTTGGCAAATAATCTGCACCATGTTTGTGATGAATATATTTGCGAATATCTTCTAGTGCTTCATTAGAGAGCGTGACAGAGTCCGTACGCATATAGGTAATGAGACCGATCGTTTCGCTGCCTAAATTAATTCCTTCATAGAGATCTTGTGCTGTGCGCATGGTTCTAGAGGTGCTAAAGCGTAATTTTCTAGAAGCTTCCTGCTGTAGTGTTGATGTTGTGAAGGGGGCTGCTGGATTGCGCTTACGTTGTTTCTTCTCAACATTGTAGACGGGAATGTTTTTTCCAAACTGATCAGCGAGCGTCTTTTGAACTGCTAAAGCTGTTGCTTCATCAGTGAAAGAGAATTGTTCAACTTTTTCACCTTTATACTCTGTTAATCGACCTGAAAAGGTGGATTTATCTTTTGCCATATCTGCAAAGATAGACCAATATTCCTGTGAAACAAAAGCATTGATCTCATCTTCTCGTTCTACAATCATCCGAAGCGCTGGTGATTGAACGCGTCCGGCAGAAAGACCAGGATTGATTTTTTTCCAAAGAAGGGGGGAGAGATTGAAGCCCACTAGGTAATCTAGAGCGGTGCGAGCTTGTTGCGCTTCAACTAAGTCCATGTCGATTTGACGAGGATTTGCAACAGCATGTTCTACAGCGCTTTTAGTAATTTCGTTAAAGACGACTCGAGTAATCTTTTTTCCCACTAAGGCACGTTTTTCTTGAAGGTATTCAAGAATATGCCAAGAGATTGCTTCACCTTCTCTATCCGGGTCAGTTGCGAGCATTAAGTTTTCAGCATCTTTTAAAGCTTTTTCAATCGCGGAAAGATGTTTTTTGTTTTGAGGAATAACCTCATATTTCATCGAAAAGTTATCATCAGGATCCACAGAACCCTGTTTGCGGACTAAAGCACGAACATGACCAAAAGAGGCTAGAACTGTGAAGTTCTTCCCTAAATATTTTTCAATGGTTTTCGCTTTTGCGGGGGACTCAACAATAACTAATGATTTGCTCATTTAATTTCTCAATTATTCCTACGATTGTTTATTTTAATTTTATAGTTCAAAGGGACTCGGATTTGCTACAATGTCAAATTCAGTATTTGGAAATGAAGTAGTAGTTTGAGTA
>JASLEF010000234.1 GCA_030151245.1 Ignatzschineria sp.
ATCTTGCTGAAATCGAGCGCCAAGCAGAGAAAAAAGAGATAGAGAAAGAGCGCGCTCATCATACTAATATTATCAATACGGCAGGAAACCAAATCCGTCGCCAAGAATATAATGTCGCTCTAGCCTCTAGTAGATGCTATAACACCTATATTAAAGGCAGTAATCGCCGATATTCTGCCATTGTGATGATTTTCGAAAACCCGAAAGGAACTGGTATTTATCAAAGTACAGGCAACTTACAACTCGATAACTGCATTATTGAAATGACCAACCAATTTATTCAAATTCCGGCAGAGATGGAACGCATTCGTAAAAATGCCCCAAGAATGAAAGATGGGAAAGGTTATCTCTTGAATGCTTCATTCTAGCAATCAAGTAGATCCTCCTCTCATTATGAAAAGCCGTCAGTGAAATATCTTCCCTAACGGCTTTCTTCACTAACGGCATTATTCATGAATTAATAATATCTGTATCGACGATTATTCTTTTCACGGAAAAAGAAGAGAGATCATCTCTTAATACAAAGCATCAGATACAAGATTAATAAGATAGAGAGAGAAAGCAGAGCTAATATCTCCAGATCTACAATCCACTTAAAGTGACATTTTCAGCCCCGATTTACCCTCATTGACCGCCGAGTCTCAACACTCGTTCTCGCTAAACGAGCACTCCTCTAATCAATGACTCATTGTCATAAGAGATCGTCCCTACATGATCTTTCAATATTTGATACTTTTTAATACTCAATGGTTTCACGAAGCTCGCCGGCTTCGTAGATCTCTTCTTTAATTGTTTTACCAGCATCATCGTAATAGCGCCAAGTTCCCGCAGGTTGTCCTTCCGTTGTAAACCAAGCTTCTGTACTTATCTGCCCATTTTCATGCCAACGTTGCCATTCACCTACCGGCTTACCTTCATACAGATACCCTCGTTCACTCAACTTACCGGCATTAGAATGCTCTTCGTACAACTCAAAACCTATCACCGTCTCACTATTCGCTTCTTGGGCTACTGTAACGCCTACTGATAATGTTGAACCCAATAATAATAGGCTGGTGATAGCCATCTTTTTCAATAACATTTTAAACCCTCTTCTCATCATGAATGAATATTACTTTTCATTAATAGCGTATCTCAGCAGTAACGGTATCGCGACCCTATTTCTACCATCATGAAGTCAACCGCCTCATTAAAATCATATCACTCAATATTCATAAACAGAGATCTATCAATCAAATAGAGATAAAAAAAGCCTCGATCTAATCGAGGCTTTCAATCATTAAACTCAACTTTAAAGCTGTTTTAATTATTTTAATTAGCTGAAACGTTTTGTGCTATAAGGTGTTGGGTCGATCACAGGGGTTCTACCCATAATAAGGTCTGCTGTAATTTCACCTGCAGCTGGACTCTCTGTCATTCCCCAACCGGTTGCCGTATTAACAACTAAACCTGGATATTCAGCGATTTCAGAGATGATTGGACTACCATCAGCTGTCGGTGCAATACATGCGCCCCATCTTTCAAGAACTTCTGAAGATTCAAATTGTGGGAACTCTGCTTTCATTCGATTGAATACACCATCTAAATGTTCGTTATTAGGTGTTGCAGTTGCGACTCGGAACTCTTCAAATGGTGTTACTTCATCCATTGACCACGATGTTGGCATTTTGAATGAATTCCAAAGGTCAGCCCCTAATTTAAACTCTAATGGTAAATCATCACCACCTAATAAGTGCATGAATTTTGGACCTAATAGGAAGCTATCTTTGGTAATTGAGCTTGTAAAGATACGTGGTGCAACGGCATATGTTCCATCAGACTGCTCACGGAAATGAATACCATTTGGTAGATGAACGTTTCCTTTTGGAGCCCCAGGAACACCTGATACCACTTGTTGTGAAAGGTATACGTTAAGCGTTGGGAGATCCACCCCCATGTTCCCCATGAATAGACGCGCCCAGAAACCGTTTGCTAATACAACTAACGAGGTTTTAATAGCACCTTTTTCTGTAATCACTTCTGAAATTTTACCACCTGCCGTTTCAATGCCTCTTACTGCGCAGTTTGTATAGATTTTCACACCAATTTTTTTAGCATACTCAGCTAAAACAGTGGTACCACGTTCTGGATCTACTGAACCTGCATCTTCTTCAAATCCTGCGATTTCCCATGGAGTTTGTGCATTAGGAAGACGTCTTTTTAACTCTTCACCTTCAATAATACGCACATTTAATGGACTATCGAAACCGGGATTTTTAGAGTTTAAATCAATCCATGCTTTTACAACTTCAAGTTCTTCCGTGCTTGGAATTGCTTCTACACGACCTTGTGTACGATAGCTAGTATCCATGCCCACTTTTGCATTCATTTCACGCCAAAGTTTTTTACCATAGTGATGGAGCGGGAAAATTTCAGGAGCAGTTTTATAGCTGATAATTTGGCTATACGCTCGTCCTGATTGCTCTCCTGCAACTTCACCTTTTTCACAGATTGTCACACTCATGCCACGCTCACGCATGTTGATCGCACTCATGATCCCTTGGATACCACCACCCACAATCACTACATCTGATTCTTTAGGAAGCGGTCCTTCCGTACCTGCGACAAAAGGCGCTCTTGATTTCGCCGCAACAAGTGTTCCTTCTCTACGAATCATTGGCGTTACAACTGCACCCGCACCAACGACAGCGACACCGCCTGCGCCTAAAAGAAATTTTCTACGTGAGATAGCCATACTAATTACTCCATTTTTCAAATGCTTACAATAAGACTAAAATTTTATAAGGCGGTATCATAACATGTAATTTTAGAGTTGATCATTATCAATTTTTAGCAATCTTGTGGTTGTTATTAAGAAATACTAATAGACAAATTGATTAAAATCATATTTAGTAATAAAGGATATCATTTGAGACTATTTGACAACCAGCAACCGTCTAAAAACAAAAGACAGCAAAATCAATTAGTTACATCAATCTGTATAGACAGTTATTTGTCCATTTTTAATCCATTAAAACAATCACCTAGCTGAAAAAATTAGAGGGCACAATCTACAAGAAAATCCTTTCGCCAACAACCATTGTGCAAAAAATCATCCAATTTCTCTTCAGATAAAGATAAATCGTTAACATTTTTGTATAAAAACCATAGTTTTTTTGATAAAAATCCAACATCATTTCGACAGTTTAATCGTTAATAGTGATCTCTCTGCCCTTTATCTAGACAAATAAAATAATCTAAAAAGAAAAATATCCAATGTATTAGCAAGCGTAATGCTCTCGACGGACTTCTACCAATCGTTAACTCATAACATCATTTCAATCAACTATCGACAAAATCACAAATCAAGAGATAGTGATATCCCTGATATCACGATGACGAAGATCTAGGCCCAAATGACCTAAAAAAAGCGCTACCGATATTATCTATCCGTAGCGCAATAACATTCTCTAAAAATGAAGCGAATTCAATATAAGATTGACTAACCTTCAGGCCAGATAAACCACCCCTTTGTTTCCGGATCTGTTTCAATAAATTCTCTCATCTCATCGGATTGGAAAGCTTTACGAACATCTGCAGCCCATTGGCTCTCCTCATCTTCCTTCTTCACAGTCACCATCAACTCCAAATCAGGTAAAAATGTCTCATGCGCTAAAGCATGCTCAGAACCGATTCCTGCTAATAAGGCAACGCCTCCTGGCATAATCCCATAATCAATCTCATCGAGTAATCGAGGAATTAATGCAGAGTCAACTTCCGTGAATTGTAAATTTTTCGGGTTTGCTGTGATATCTTGTTTCGTGGCAATAGCTAAATCGACATCAGGTTTTAACTCAATCCAGCCAATCTTTTGTAATAAAGCATAAGAACGCGCAGCATTTGAAGGGTCATTAGGTATTAATACCGAGCCTCCCTCTTTAATTTGATCGAGCGATGTCTGCTTTGTAGAGTAGATAAATGCAGGAATAGAGGGCGTATGAACAATAGATACTAAGTCTTGCCCTGTTTCACGGTTATAAACATTCAAATACGCTTGATGTTGAGCCGTATGAAAATCAACACCACCTTCTACTAGCGCCGTATTAGCATCTCTTAAAGTACTAAACGTCAAGAAAGTTACAGAATAACCTTCTGCCTCTAATTGCGGTTTTACTACTTTTTCAACTAAAACATTATGCGCACTAGGAGGCATTCCTACTTTAAGGTCTTTCTTCTCCCCATCGTGACTCTCTTGCTGCCCACATGCCGCTAATATCACTCCAAATAATAGGGCTATAACGGGAAATAATACTCTTTTCATCATTCAAATCCTCTTTTAAAACGCGCTTATCCTTAACGCTTATCCTTAAGTGTAAATCAAGTTCAAAACTGATGATTAAACGCTTAATAACATACATACAATATATGGAAAGTACACAATGCCTTATTAAAGCATTAATAACATAAAATTGAAATGATTAATTCAACTTCCATCGATCATTTACTACAAAGCCTTATTCTCTCTTTATACTTGAAACGATGAGTAAATACCTCAAAGATTTTAAGAGTCCTTGTAACCCACTGATTAAAATAAGCATCTAAAAACCCTCCCCCCCCTTTCAGAGAAAAAAGCTCTAGATTGATCATCTAGAGCTCTTCTTCTTATCTATCCTACGACGGATATACTGATACTATTATTCGCGAAAAAATTTCTATGGTTTCTTTTTAGGTTCATGAAGAATATCAATATACTGATCTTTATGACGCTCTGAAGGATAGATTCGATACACGTAATCTGTAGGTGTTACAGCAGTGTTCTCTACATCACGAGTGAATAATACTTTTCCTTCGTGATCTTTCGCAACCAAGGTACGAATTTTTCCATCATCACTAATACGCCAATCACCCTGCATTTTTTGCTCACCTTCTGGGGTGAACATCACGAACGTTCCATTCGCATAATACCTCGCCGAGCCGTAATACATACTTACGCGTTGATCATTCTCACCAATGCTTCGGGTCTTGTGGTCAATAGCATTTGTCGTGACCCAAGTTTTACCTACCATAATTCTTTCATGCTCATTCAAATCTTTCGTTGCACAAGCTGTCAGTAAAGTCCCCGCGACCGCTATTAATACCACACTCTTTAAACGCATCATAAAACCTTTTTCCTATTGATTTAATAAATAATTACCTGATATAAACTACCTTATACCAACCCGCTCATCAACTACCTTCCATAGAAAACATTTGAAATAATATTTCAATAAAATTATTTATTATTCATTGTTTGTGTTGACATTGTTTGTGTTGACATTATTTATTAACAATAATGAGAGAAAAATATCGCCCAAAAAAAATCCTCTAAATAGATCTTTCGACACTCAGAGGATATGATAGAAACCCTTCATATTTCATTTTTAATATCATCAGTGATGATATTCATTGAAATATTAATTGAAGTTTTAGGTTTTATAAATATGCTAGTGATCTAGTACTACATCATCCCTAAAAACTTTGGTAACCCTAAAGAGATAAAGGGAATATAAGTAATTAAGACCAGGAATACCAGTAAGATCATTAACCATGGCAATGCCGCTTTAATCGTACTTGTAATCGGCATCCCCGTAACAGCAGATGAGACAAAGAGATTCAAACCAACAGGCGGGGTAATTAAACCTATTTCCATATTTACAACCATGATAATCCCTAAGTGAATGGGGTCAATTCCAAGCTCCATGGCAATCGGAAAAAAGATCGGGGCCAAAATTAAGATCACAGCTGAAGGCTCCATAAAACTCCCAGCTACCAAGAGAACGATATTGACAATCACTAAAAACATCCATGGTGAAAAGCCCATCTCCGAAACCCAGCTCGCTATCGATTGCGGAATCTGTTCCGTCGTTAATACATGTGCAAAAAGCATCGCATTAGCAATAATAAACATTAGCATCACGGTCATTTTGCCAGATTCAAGCATTACTTTAGAGAAATCTCTAATGCGCATATCTTTATAGACAAATAGTGCCACAAACATCGAATAGACAGCAGCAACTGCTGCGGCTTCTGTCGGCGTATACATTCCTGTATAAATTCCCCCAAGGATAATCACCATCAAGAGAAGTCCCCAGAGTGCCCGTCTAAATGACCCTATCCACTCTCTAACACTGACCCGTGGTTGTGCGGGTAACTTCTTCACTCGCGCGACAATATAGATAGCGACCATCAGAGCGGCTCCGAGTAAAACACCAGGAACAACCCCTGCCATAAACATCTTTCCAACAGATTGCTCTGTTGCTGCCGCATAAACAACCATCACAATAGAAGGCGGTACTAAAATCCCCAGCGTTCCCGCATTACAGATAATACCAGCACCAAATTCCTTGCTATATCCTGATTTTACCATTCCCGCAATGGCAATAGATCCAACCGCCGCAACCGTTGCCGGACTAGATCCTGATAAGGCAGCAAATAGCATACAGGCCAATACCGAGCCAATAGCTAATCCCCCCCGGATATGTCCCACACAAGCATTTGCAAAGTCAATTAACCGCTGCGCAACACCACCTGTAGTCATAAATGCGCCAGCAATGAGAAAAAACGGAATGGCTAAGAGTGTGGAATGCTCAGACGTCTCAAACATTTTAATCGCTAAACTTCGAGGAGAGTCTGGGCTAAAAAACATAATGGTTAACGCACTAGATAACCCTAATGAAATTGCCACAGGGACACCAATGAGCATTAATGCAAATAATAAGACAAATAGAAATAAGATCGTCATTTTTGTGCTCCTTGATTCTCCTGACCATCAGCTAATTGAAGATGCTCTGCTTTCGCAATCTCTTCTAAAGCATCTTTTGCTTCATCGGCTAAACCCAACATATCCTGCTGATGTGTCAAGATTTTGTAACCAATTTCCAGATAGCGCAAAATTAACAGCCCAAATCCAATAGGCACAATCATCGTAATATGCCAACGTTTTATTCCGAATCGATCTAAATCTTCAGCTAACGTTCCCAATTTATAGAAGTTATAGACCCAATCTAAACTGGCAAATAACATAATTCCACCGTAGAGCAAACATGCTCCTAAACCAATATAAGCCAATGTTCGTTGTACCCGTTTATGAAAAACCTTGACTAAGGCATCAACGCCAATATGCCCACCAATCCGAACGCCATAGGACATACAAAAGAAGATCAACCAGGCAAAACAGGCAGCGGTAAAACGATTAGACCAATTCATCGAAGAGGCTAAATCCATCATCGTATCCCCTGTATTTAAAAGAAAATCCTCTAATCTAGACGGCTCATCACCTGCAATCCAATCCGCCAAACTATAAAATGGCGTATAAAGATTGTTAAGCATCGTGTAGATAAATGTTACAAATGTCATTGCGGATAAGATCAAGACAGTGACAATTTTCTCGATCTGCTGCCAAGTTCTATCCAGTTTTTGATATGTACTGATAAACATGAATTCCTCTCTTTTTTTGCATGCAGTGAGCCTATCCATCTCATGCTTATAGGAGATGGATAGGTTTTAATATGATGAAATGAAGAAAGTTTTTTATGGTACTTGATTTGATTCAAGTGCTGCTTCAATTAACTCAGGCGTCACTTGATCTTGGAACTTCTCCCACACAGGGCGTACTGCTTGACGCCACTCTTCACGCTCTTCAGGTGTCAGATAAGTAATCTCTGTTGTACCCGCATCAATAATCGCTTGTTTATCACGTTCATTTAACGCATTCGCTTGGTTATTTACCTCTACTGTCACTTCGGCAATAATATCTGTTAGCTCATTACGAACATCTTCAGGTAAGCCATTCCAAAAGTTGGTATTAGTAATTAACATATAATCTAAAGCACCATGATTAGATTCCGTAATATGTTTTTGTACTTCATGCATTTTTTGAGAGTAGATATTGGTATAAGGATTCTCAGCACCATTGACAACACCGGTTTGTAATCCTTGATAAACTTCCGCAAAAGCCATTTTACGTGGATTGGCTCTAAGCGCTTTAAATTGCTCATCTAAAACCGCTGAGTTCTGAACACGAAACTTCAATCCTCTCGCATCACGTGGCACGCGAAGCGCTTTGTTTGCTGAAAGCTGTTTTAAGCCATTATGCCAATATCCAAGACCTGTAATCCCCTTATCTTCCATACTTTTTAATAAATCTTGACCTGCTGGGGATTGCTGGAAACGGTCCAATGCGTCCATATCATCAAAGATAAAGGGTAAATCAAAAAGTTGAATTTTCTTTTGATAATGCTCAAATTTCGCTAAAGATGGCGCTAATAAATGCACATCGCCTACAAGAAGCGCATCCATCTCTTGCCCATCGCCATAAAGTGAAGAGTTTGGATATACCTCCACTTTGACTTTCCCGGGTAAACGCTCTTCTGCGAGCTGTTTAAATAAGATGGCACCTTGCCCTTTAGGGGTTGTATCCGCAACAACATGTGAGAATTTAATAACGATCGGCTCTTCAGCATGAGAAGCCCCCATCATCAATCCTCCCACTAATAACGTCGATGCAATAACTTTTTGTACTAATCGATTCATAACTCCTCCTGAGGTATGGAAATATTATTTAAATTTACAATCAACATTGTGATTCAATTTTCCCTAGACCTTGTGACCATTATTGATCATGTCACTTATTATTATTTTAGTCCTTGGACAATCAGCGCCCACCTCTATCATTGATACAAATGATGCGTAACACTCTCTGACAAATCATTATTTCAGATAAGAGGTAGCACTGAACCTGAACATAGCATAAGATCGCATGAAATTGACAATAAATTAACTAAATTTCCATATCTTTAAATAATAATTAACCTAAATCATTATTCACAACCCCAGTCGAGCAATCGAGCAATCGAGCAATCACCTAAAACTCGTATCCTTATTTATCCGATCTATAATCTGCGTTACAATGCGCTACTCATTTTTATTTGCCACAATCTTCATTACTTGATCGATCTTAATCAGGAGATACCATGCCACAAGAGCTCAAAGGTCACGTTTTAGCACTCCTCACAATTCTCCTCTGGGGGACAACCTTTGTCTCTACTAAAGTGCTCCTGCAATATGACTTAACGCCCATTGAGATACTCTTTACTCGCTTTGTCATGGGTGCTTGTTTCTTAATGCTTCTTTTTCCTAAGAGACTAAAGGGAACGACTCTCAAACAAGAGGCTTATTTTGCGGCTGCGGGCTTTTGTGGAATTACGCTCTATTACCTCTTCGAAAATAATGCGCTTCTTTATACTTTTGCATCTAACGCTGCTCTAATTGCCTCAACATCCCCCTTCTTCACGGTACTATTAGCCTATTTCTTCTTAAAGGATGAAACGATTCGCCCTCAATTTTTTATCGGCCTGATTCTCTCTTTTACAGGCGTTGGCTTAATGAGTTTTAGTGATGCTTCAGAGTTTGAAATTAGCTTAAAAGGAGATTTACTGGCACTGCTTGCGGCGATTATTTGGTCCTTTTATTCGATTTTCTCCAAGAAAATTAGTACTTTTGGATATAACACTATTCAAACAACAAGACGAACCTTTCTTTACGGTATCCTCTTAATGTTGCCAATATTGCCCTTCACACAATTAGATTTCACAATGGAGAAATATCTTAATACCACCGTTATACTGAATCTCATTTTCCTCGGATTAGGCGCTTCTGCAATCTGTTTTGTCACTTGGAACTTAGCACTTCGTGCACTAGGGGCAATCAAAGCAAGTCTCTATATCAATGTAGTACCAATGGTTACGGTGATTTTCTCTGTCATTATTTTAAATGAAAAAATCACTTTCATGTCAGGAGCAGGAATTTTCTTGGTTTTATGCGGTCTCTTTATTTCTCAATTTAAAAAATTTAAGAAAGTGACCTTTCATCACTGATTGAAAATCATCAGTCACCTGCTTTTACCACAAAGAGATAGTATCATCGTTGATTAAAGATAAAGAAATATCCCTATTGAGATAGCCTTTCCCCTATAATAAATCCCTACTTAATTTAAGGTGAAACGATTACTATATGCACTATATGGAAAAACCATTCAACAATTCTCCAGAAGAAGGCACAACAGAACTTGTAGCGGTTCTTATTGCCGTCACAGACTCGGAGGCTAAAGTTTTAACCGTTGATCATGGTATTTCTCTTCCTAGTGGACCTTTAACACCCATTCATCGTTCGCTACAAGCAGGTGTTCGCCAATGGGTTGAGACCCAGACACACCAGCCACTTGGCTATGTGGAACAACTCTATACTTTTGTGGATACCAATCGTCAAACCTCTTCTGGACACTATCTTATCTATATTAGCTATCTTGGATTAGTACGAGAAGAGAGTAAACCTTTTGAGTCAGCATTTTGGCATAACTGGTATACCTATTTTCCTTGGGAGGATCATCGTCAAGGCGCACCTGGTTTTATTGAGGAAAAGTTCTATCCAATATTTCGGCACTGGATCAATGCCGGCAATAGCATTGCCGAGCAAAAATCACGGGAACAACGTGTCAAACTCTGTTGGGGAATCACTCCCTTTTCCTGGAATGAAGAGTATGTTTTACAGCGCTATGAATTGATGTATGAAATAGGGATTCTCCCCGAAGCCCAAGCAACGGCAGATCAAAACTCTCATATAAACCACTCAGCCCTCTATGGTCAACCGATGGCGCATGACCATCGTCGCGTTCTAGCATCTGCGATGGCTCGCTTACGTGCCAAGATAAAATATCGCCCTGTTATCTTTGAGCTGATGCCTCCGGCATTTACCCTGCTGCAGTTACAGCAAAGTATTGAAGCCCTTGCCGGCATCACGCTTCATAAACAGAACTTCAGACGATTTATTGCTCAGCAAGAATTAATCGAAGAGACCGGAAAAATGGATCAAAGCGGTCCAGGTAGGCCTGCAAGACTTTACCAGTTTAGAGAAGATGTCCTGCTTGAAAGATCTCTTTCCGGCAGCAAACTTCCTATTTCTCGATAATTTTCCCATCCATATGATTAGTTTCAATATGTAGGCGCTGTAAAACATTATGATCATGAAATCGATTTGAAATTATCAAATGACCTTCTTGAAAATGATTTTAAAATAGCGACATCGTACATCGCTAAAACAAAACTTTACCTACTTTAGTTATTTTCGTGTAAACCGCTATTGCAGATAGGCTTAAAGAAAATGCCTATTTCTCATCAAATATTTCTCAAAGAAAAAACTTTAATATCAAAATATCTCTGAAGTGATGCGGCTTCAGGAGTTTATCGTGATTAAATTTTCAATACTCAATCGCTTATAAATGGAGCGATTTAATCACGATCATAGAAATAGTCGCCTTATTTTAAGGTCAACCACACAATACAATATCCTTTTACAAGATCCTTTTACAAGATCCTTTTACAAAGAATTTTTAACATGAATCGAGGAGATCTTTTATGCAAAAATCAGATAAATCACTTCAAACAGATCAATTATGCCGGCCCCATATTTTTAAATAGAGATTGATCTTGTGATAAATCACCACTAGCCCGAACATTTAACTGCATTTTCTCTGAAAAATTGAGCATTCGATCCATACTGATTTTCGCCTGCTGTCGAATATCTTCATCCAAATGAATCTCGTTGTCGCCTGTTTCTAAAATATGCGCTAATTTGGTCAAGGTATTCATGCCCATCCAGGGACATAATGCACAACTTTTACAGGTTGCACTTTCACCTGCGGTCGGGGCAATAAGTAATGTTTTATCAGGAACAGCTTGCTGCATTTTATAAAAAATCCCCTGATCCGTCGCCACAATAAATTGTTTTGCCTCAAGATGTTGTGCCGCCTTAATCAATTGAGATGTCGACCCTACAACATCTGCTTGTGCAATCACGGATGCGGGAGATTCGGGATGAACTAACACTTTAGCTAACGGGTACTTTTCACGATAAAGCGCTAAACTGCTCGCCTTAAATTCATCATGAACAATACAATTCCCTTGCCAGATAATCATATCTGCCCCAGTCTCTTTGGCAATATAGTTCCCTAAATGACGATCAGGTCCCCAAATAATTTTTTCACCTTGTTCATGAAGATGACGGATAATTTCAATGCCGATAGCAGAAGTGACAACCCAGTCCGCTCGTGCTTTAACTTCAGCACTCGTATTGGCATATACAACCACTTTTCGATCTGGGTATTGATCACAAAATTGTGAGAACTCTGTAACTGGACAGCCTAAATCTAAAGAGCAAGTCGCCTCTAGATCTGCCATTAAAATTCGTTTTTCAGGACTCAATATCTTTGCCGTCTCTCCCATAAAGCGCACACCTGCAACAACAAGGGTTTTCGCCTTAGCATCACGCCCAAAACGCGCCATCTCTAAAGAATCCGCCACACACCCTCCCGTCTCTTCTGCAAGTGCTTGGATTTCGGGATCTGTATAATAATGCGCGATTAATGTCGCATCCTGCGTTTTTAATGATTGTTTAATACTCGCAAGAAGTTTTTGCTTCTGCGCTTCTGATATAGGGGGCTCAATTGTTGCTGTTGCTTGCGAAAAAGCCGCAATCACCCCTTGTTTAGGTAAGGTAAATTCCACCGCTTTTTGACGCTCATTCATCACTTTATGATTCCTCCATAAAACAGATCCGTGATTGATTATTTCTCTTATAAAATTCTTTTTATAAACTGCCTAAAATAGTCCTAAAACCAGCCTCAAGATATGCTCTTCAGACGCTAAGTTTTAGATCAGGAATTTCAAACTCATGATTTTGAGCATCACGAACTTCAAATTCTCTATTTCTTTTTTTCTGTATTATACTCAATAAGAGCATATATAATTTATAGAACAATAACAACCTCAGAAAAATTCTTATAGCCCTTCCCATTGAGGATCAAAAACCGGAAACTGGCGATAAGATCTTCAAATTAGCGCACTTATTACTCTATCTGATCGTATAAATCCCCTAAATAAGATTCTAAAATCACTGAAAAGTTGCGAAAAACCCTCTAAAAATATATGCTCATAGTGAGTATATTAATCGGGATTTTAACGTCAAAAGCTAATATTGCTCTACGTAAGCGTCTTACCTCATCTATATTTATAACGAGATAAAAACCTTCACTCATTCACCTGATGTCAACAAAAGGAAACACTATGAGCATCACAGCCCCTTTACCAGATCTTTTACTAAAACCTTATGTAGAAGATGCATTAAATGAAGATCTAGGCAGACGCGGAGATGTCACGAGTATTGCCATTATAGATCAACAGCAGAACGCCACACTACATATAGTTTCTCGAGAAAAGGGGATTGTCGCCGGCATTGATTTAGCAAGGCTAGCCTTTCATGCGATTGATAGCAAAATTCAATTTACCCCTTATGTTCAAGATGGAGCTTCCATTAAACCAGAGATGGTTTTAGCAAAAGTTGAAGGAAATGCACAAGCGCTTCTGACAGCAGAGAGAACGGCATTAAACTTCATGACACATCTTAGTGGAATCGCAACGCAAGTTGCGAATATTAAAGCTTCTATCAAAGAGCACCCTGCAGAAATCACCTGCACTCGTAAAACCTTGCCGGGATTAAGAGTTCTTCAAAAATATGCCGTACGAGTCGGCGGTGGAAGAAATCACCGAATGGGGCTTGATGATGCGATTTTAATAAAAGATAACCATATTGCTATAGCCGGTGGCAATATTCAAGATGCCATCTTACGCGCCAAAAAATTTGCCGGACATCTTATTCCTATCGAAGTAGAAGTCGATACAATTGAACAATTAAAGCAGGTATTGAATGCCGGCGTGAATCTTGTACTGCTTGATAACATGACACCAGAAACGCTTCGAAAAGCGGTAACGCTCTGCCAAGGAATATGTCAAACAGAAGCCTCTGGGGGAATTTCTCCGGAAACAGTCAAAGAAGTGGCCGCCACAGGCGTTGACTTCATTGCCATGGGCTGGTTAACACACAGCGTCAAATCTCTCGACATTGGATTAGATTATCTCTAAAAATACAGAGAGGGAGGTAAAGATCTCCTCATCACGATCATTCATGAAAATCTTTCGCCACTATTGACACATTGGTGAAAGATTCTCCCTAAGTGGCTCATTGTCCGATAAACCCCCTTAGTAGCTCTCTATTGAGTCGACCACGTTAATCACCGATTGCATCAATCTCTGAAGTTATTTTTTGATAATGAAATTAATTTTAAAGAAGTTTTTTTAAGGGGTCCTTCCCTTTTTTTAAAAGCCGAGACTCAGCTCGCTGAGAGATTTGACACACTTTAATGATTTACCGGCTAATGATGATAACAATATTTTAAAGAGACATAATTAAAGTGAAAATGACTATCACCCGTCACCGACTAATATCAACCAACATTAATGCGCTGTTTTTTTAAAACAGAAGTCAAAAAAGGGAGATCGCATCCTAGCGATCTCCCTTTATAACGGCGGAATCTCTAACGCTTTTATTCAGTTAACATTCTCATTCCAAGATTGCCCATCAAGCGACAAGAGAAGCCTCTCCATCATAAAAATTTATTGTGCAATTGGGGCCTTATAAGGGCTATAACCCATTCCTCTGCGCTGATAGGCTGTTGCGGCTTGAGTACAAGGACTCATATTTCTAATAGCACTTTCCCCTTGAGATTTCTCACGCCATGAACTTTCTGATTGTTGAATTCTTTCAATCTCATTAAAACAAGTATTATAAGACTCAACGAATAGATCATCATTATTCGTAAGCAATGTCACTAATTCATCACTTTTAGCGCGCCAAGCATTTTTCCAAGTTTGACAGATCGTCGAAAAAGCAGATTGATCATCACAATAATCGACCTTTTTATCTTCTAAGGCAAAAAGATCCAATCCTGCTAATGCTTCACTACCCTTCTCATTTCGAGCCTTCTCCCACACTTCACAAGCAGAACCTCGACGCTGATCTAAATTACAAAACTCATTTCTTCTCTCTTTTAAGTCTTCAAATGAAAACTGTAACAATGCCTCCCTGCCTTCTGCCACCGCATCTTGATAATACTCTTCCCAAGCCGCACATTGTGCAGTCGGGGTTTGCATAAAGCCCGTTTGACACTCAATTTTTAAGTATTCCGAGATATTTTGTTGCCAAGTTTTTCCCGCATGCTCTTGACGAATGATTGCCTTTTCCTCAGCAATCGCCTGTAGTCGCTTCTCTTCCTCAAGCTTTTTCAAACGTTCACGTTCAGCCTCTGCTTTTTCATAGTCCAAGCGACGTTGTTTTTTAAGCGCAGCATCTGCCGCTTTACACTCCGTGTTCTCCATCAAGGATTCAAAGCTCTTCTCATCACCACTCATTAAAGCTTTTTCTAATCTTTTCTCACAAGATTGTAACGTCTCTTTCGCTTTATCCTGATGCTTAAAATAATAAGCTTCATCATGGTCACCACATCCCGCTAAAATTGCGATGATACCTATTAACAGTATCTTTTTCATATTTCCCTTCCCTAGCTACTCTTTAATATATTTGTTTATAGAATCTTATTATTATAGAAAAATTGAGGAATATCTTATCAGAGTACGCAACTGTTTACATTTATTTATAAATAAGGGCGCGCTCCCTATATCAATCCCGCAGGAAAATACTTAAAAAATGAGTTCACGCAAGCCTATCGTTAGGGAGCCCCAACCTCTATCATAATTGATTGAAATAGATCAATATCGTCATTTAATTAGCCATAGGCTATACAAATTGAGGAACGATGTAATATATTAAATGATGCAGATTTCGCGCATGACGACTTGCTGAGGGAATTGTGAAAAAAAAGCTATCAAAATTTGTGACTAACGCTAGAGCTTCTTCTATTGATGTTGCCAAGCTTGCGAATGTTTCTCAAGCGACCGTCTCTCGTGTCCTCAATCATCCTGAGAAAGTCGGGGAAGAGACAAAACGGAAGGTTTATGCTGCCATTAAAGAACTCAAATATCTTCCCAATCAAAATGCACGAGATCTTGTTTCAGGCCAATCCAAAATTATCACTTTAATATCAGGTCCATTAGAAAACCCATTTTTCGTTGATTCTACGGCATCTATTGTGCATTACGCGACAGAAAAAGGTTATAAAGTGAATATCATTATTGCCGATGATAAAGGTATTGAAGATAGTTATCGCCTAGCCTTATCAAATCGTCCCGATGGCTTAATTATGTCATGTATTCTCTATGAGGATACGGTTATTGAGCATTTACAAGGATTAGATATTCCTTTTGTTAGCTATAATAGAAGACATCGAGAAAAGCTCAATTATGTCGAACTTGATAATTTAGCAGCCGGGAAAAAAGCCTATGAATATCTCCACCAGCAAGGTTATCACTCTATTTTCTGGGTAGGAGGAACACTTGATGTCAGCACCTTTTACTACCGATACAAAGGATTTTTAGAACAACATACCCAAACTTATTCGACAGCGATTAATAGAGAGCTCATCATCAATGATCCCACTTTAAATTATGATCTTATCGGTGAACGAATTTTACAATGGTTTCATCATACGCCAGGAAAAAAAGCGATTGCTGCAGCGACGGATTCTATCGCTATCAATCTCTTAGATCTCACAAAAAAACTAGGAATATCCTGCCCTGAGGAGATTGGGATTATTGGCATTGATAATGTGGAACTGAGTAAACATGCTCATATCAATTTAACAACTATCGGTAATGAAAAAAATCTAGGACAATTAGCTATTGTCGAACTTATTCAATCTATTGAAAATCCAATCAAAAATAACATTAATATTACGCTTCCTGTTGAAATATTTGAACGAGGCACAACCAAATAACTTGACCGACAATTTTTATCTATGCTATCAATGTATACGTATTCAAATTACCATTCCTTAAAATGAATACGTATACACGACTTCATTTTAAATATAATTTAAATCATTAAAGGAGATCACGATGCAGATTGCAAAGTGGAAAAATAGAACCGAAGGACAAGAAGCGCCCTATATTCCTTTCGGTCCTTTTAAAATTCGACTACCCTTCATTCATTATCGATTTGAGTGGCCGGATTACATTCAAGGTTTACTGATGTGCGCTGTTGATTTAGCCGCAATCCCTCTCTTAACGACCTTATTAGGCATGCCTTTTGAGGTGGCACTTGCCATTGTAGTGCTCAATGGGCTCTTCTATTTAACCCACCATTTACTCGGAGATCCCTGTGTCCCTGGCTGGATTACCCCTGCAATACCCTTAATTATTCTCTACTGCTCCCAATTTCCTGAAGGCCCTGAAAGAGTTCATTCCCTCATCGCCTTACAGATGATGCTTGGGCTTTTTGCCATCTTCTTAGGGGTCACTAAACTGTCCAATAAGATGGTGCACTATATCCCTCACGCGATTAAATGTGGCATTGTTATGGGGGCTGGCATTGCAGCAATTATCTCCATTTTCCAAGTGGGCGGTCGCTTTGAAACATTCCCAATGACCATCACAATCGCCGTAGGAATCGCTTTCTATCTTCTCTTTTCCCAGCAATTTCAAAAACTCCAACGTAAAAATAGAGTTCTTGGCTTAATTGCACAGCTAGGTATCTTTCCGATTATTATTCTTGCCGTGATTGTTGGTCCTCTAACAGGTGAAGCTAGCTGGCCGACTATTCAATGGGGTTTTTCAGCTCCTGATTTCAAAAAACTTTGGAGCGAGTACACTGTATTTGGTTTAGGTCTTCCCCCTTTAATGATGTTCATCACCGCCATTCCGACAGTTTTAGCCACCTATATTGTTCTGTTTGGGGACATTATTCAAAACCAAGCGCTTATTAAAGAAGGTCAGCGTTATCGCCCTGATGAAAAAGTCGAGTATCGTAGCGATCGTGCCCATCTCATATTCGGAGGAAGAAATACGGCAATGAGTGTGATTGGTCCTGATGTCACCATGTGTGGTCCTATCTGGTCTGCGATGCAAGTGGTCATGATTGAACGCTGGAAAAAAGGTCGTAAAGCCATGGATTCTTTCTTTGGAGGGGTCGGCTCATTCCGTTGGGGAACCAATACTGGACTCTTACTCCTACCTATCGTCACATTAGTAGAGCCCATCTTAGGCGTAGCGCTTGCATTAACACTGCTTATCCAAGGCTATGTGAATGTCAAAGTGGGTGTTCTTGAAGCTCGCAGTCAAACAGATTTAGGTATTGCCGGTGTAGTAGCAGCGATTCTCTGTATTAAAGGCGCAAGCTGGGCATTTGGCGCAGGAATACTTCTCTGCTTACTAATTTACGGCAGAAACTTCTTTAAAGGCTCTGTTGACGATACTTTCACAAAAGACCAAAAAAATAGCGAATCTGAAGAATTATCATTACCATCTTCCAAGGAGAAACCATAATGATTGCAAAAACAACGCTCGTTCCCCAAACTTTTCATGGCTGGGATGCTTGCAAAAAACTGACGGAAATTGTGATGCAGTTCACCGTCAAAAACATCTTAATTATTGCAGACCCCTTTTTAGTCAGTAGCGGTAAGATTAGCGCAATCACCACACCATTATCAGAATACAATCTCTCGATATTTACAGATATTGAGCCAGAACCTTCCCTTGCGTTAGGGGAAAAGCTTGTCACTTATGCTCGAAAAACAGAAGCTGACTTAGTGATTGGTATTGGTGGCGGCAGTGCTTTAGACCTTGCTAAAATGGCGGCTGTTTTAGCGGCACATGAAGGTCTTGTTGCGGATTACCTCAACTTAACGGGGACGAAAAAGTTAACACATAAAGGATTGCCGAAGATCATGATCCCAACGACATCAGGCACGGGATCTGAAGTTACCAATATCTCAGTATTTTCCTTAGAAAGTAGTAAAGATGTGATTGCAAGCGACTATCTATTGGCCGATATCGCGTTATTAGATCCGGCATTAACCGTCAGCGTTCCACCACGTATCACCGCCGCAACGGGGATTGATGCACTCACTCATGCTGTAGAAGCCTATCTCTCCGTAAATGCCGATCCTATTAGTGATCAATTTGCTCTTCGGGCCATTGCTTTAATTACGAAATCCTTGCCCATTGCCTATCAAGATGGGGAGAATATTCAAGCAAGAACAGATATGAGTTACGGTAGCTATCTTGCAGGTCTTGCTTTCTTTAATGCCGGCGTTGCAGGCGTTCATGGGCTTGCCTATCCTTTAGGTGGACAATTCCATATTAGTCATGGTGAATCAAATGCCCTACTCTTACCTTTTGTTCTAGAGTATATTCGCGAATCTTGTGAAGAGCGTTTAAAAGCAATTGCAATTACCATGGAATTAGAAGGATGCGATTTTCTAAATGCTCAAGACGCTTCAAGAATGGCTATTTCAGCTCTGAAATCTTTAGTCAAAGAGGTGAATATTCCTGCATCGTTACAAGAGTTCAATATCGAAGAATCTCACTTAGAGAGTTTAACTGAGGATGCACTAAAACAGACAAGATTACTCGCTAGAAGTCCTAAGAAATTAGCAAAAGAAGATATATTCAATATTTATCAAGCCGCTTGGCGGGGTTCTTTTTAATCCACAAATAGTCACTTAATAATCTTCTTGTCTTAAATAAAAGAAGAAGATTAGCAAGTAGATTCATCCATGGATAAACAAAAATGTAAACAATGACTTATGATAAAAGCTCTCTTCCTCATGAAGAGGGCTTTTTAACTTCTACTTCTCATATTCGTCAATGTACATAACATCCCTAAAATAATAAAACCGGCACCAATTATAAAATATTGATGAATCGGCTCTTTAAGAATTACCACCGCTAATGTAATTGTTAATAATGGTGTGAGATTCAAAAAAAGAGCTGAACGATTAGCCCCTATTCTCTGAACTCCTTTTAACCACAAATAAGGGGCTAATAAGGAGGCAGGAATAGCGGCGTAACTAATTAAGCCAATAGCATTGAACGACAATTGATAGTTTCCCTGATAGATAAAAAAGGGGAGTAAAATTAACAAGCCCATCCCAATCTGTAAATAGAGAAAATGCCACGTATCCAATTGAATATTCCATTTTTTTACCAAGACAGTATAAAGTGCATAAGCCGAAGATGAGAGCAGTAATAATAACTCCCCGCTCTGTCCTTTAAATCCACTAAGATTTGATAGCTCCCCTTTACTACTTAAATAGAGTACTCCCCCAAAAGCTAAAATAAATCCTAGAATCATCCCTATCGTCAGAGGGGTTCGTAAAATAATAGTGCTAAAAAATAGAATTAATAGCGGTACCAATCCTCCAAAAACCGCCAATGTTGTTGCTGGTACGGTTTGCACGGCAATATAGATAACACTCTGATAAATCACTATCCGTAATATTCCTAAAAGAGCAATCTTACCAATATTTTCTCGAACAGAGAGTAACTCTCTCCAAACACCCCGAATCACAAAGGGAGTTAACACTAAAAAGGCAAAAAACCAGCGATAAAATGCGATAGCAGAAGCATCCACAACCCCGACACTTAACTTACTGACAATGGTATTAAACGCCCAAATTGAGACGGCAAAAAAAGGAAAAAAGTAGGCGTTCATATTTAATATTTTTAATGTTTTTTAAATTCAGAGTTAAATAAAATGATTACTGATCAGTAAAATAGAGCTATATCACATAGAGATATTTTATTTTCAAAGAGTCGATGAAACGATGCTATCTTAACTATTCGTCGAGAATCAATTTTAAATGTTTAATGCCCCCTAACGAAGTCATTGAGTATTATTTCATAAAATAGTCAACGTCGTGACTATTCGTACTATCATCACGATTTTACGAGAAGAAATCATCGCTAGTGTTGCGATAGATCACTCTTTTTGAGGCTGATATCCATACTTATTTTTTACGACAAGCTTGTGATAAGCTAGATAAAATAGTGGCACCTAAATTTAAAGCTAAAAAATAACGCCTTTTCTCTCCTTTTAGAAATGACTCCATTCCATGACATTTCCAAGAGAAAAAAGGCGTTAATACCCTTTTAAATGATGATAGTACTATCCACTATCCTTTCACAATTAGTCGCTATGAATTGTTGAATCAGCGTCTATAGATGACCTATAGATAAATATTTTGTTTCTAAATATGGCTCAATTCCTTCGATACCACCTTCTCGACCAATACCGCTCTCCTTAAACCCACCAAAAGGAACTTGCGCTGCACTTGGTAAACCATCATTCCAACCGATAATGCCGAAATTAAGGTGATCTTGCAGATAGATACCCGTTTTGTAGTTATCTGTGAAATAGTATGCTGCCAAACCAAATGGTGTACCATTAGCAATCTCTAATGCTTCATCTACTGTATCAAAACCAATAATTGGCGCGACAGGACCAAAAGTCTCTTCAGACATAATCATCATATCGAGCGTCACGTTACCGAGCACAGTTGGCGTAATGAAGAATGTTTTCTTCTCTAGATCCGCTTTCGCTTCACCACCGGCAAGTACCGTTGCACCTTTTGCTTTGGCATCTTCAATCTGTTCGATCACTTTGTCATAACCTTTTTGGTTAATTAAAGGACCCACATCAGTTGACGCATCAATACCATCACCCACTTTTAGCGCTTTCGCGGCCGCCGCAAACTTCTCACTGAACTCTGCTAAAACAGCATTATGAACAATAAAGCGATTGGCACAAACGCAAGTTTGTCCAGCATTTCTAAATTTAGATGCTAACGCTTGTGTCACTGCAAAATCAATATCCGCATCTTCACAAATAATGAAAGGTGCGTGACCACCAAGTTCCATCGAAACATGCTTCACTGTATTCGCACTTTCGCTGATTAAACGCTTCCCTACCGGTGTTGAACCTGTAAACGTAATTTTGCGAACATCTTTGCTCTCGGTGAAAATAGGACCGATTTTTGAACCTTCACCAATCACACACTGCACGACATCTGTTGGGAAACCCGCTTCATGGGCAAGCTCAACCAAACGAATCATCGTTAAGGGCGTATCTTCCGCAGGTTTGACAATAAACGTACAACCCGCCGCAAGCGCAGGACCCGCTTTGCGGGTCATCATTGCCGCTGGGAAGTTCCATGGCGTAATTGCCGCCACTAACCCCACGCCTTCACGAGTCACCATTAAACGTTTATTCGTTGTTGCTGCAGGAATTGTGCGCCCATAAATACGCTTTGCTTCTTCCGCGTACCATGTTAAGTAGCTCACTGCGTAATCTACTTCGCCTAATGATTCTTTAAATGGTTTTCCATTCTCTTCTGTCATCACTCTTGCGATGTCATTTTTGTGCTCAATAATGAGAGCTGCCCATTTACTAATCAATGCTGAGCGCTCATAAGCCGATGTTTTCTTCCAGCTTTTAAAAGCTTCACTACCCGCTTTTAACTTCGCTTTGACTGATTCAGCACTATCAACGGAAAGTGTTGCGAGAATCTCGCCTGTCGCGGGATTATGTACTGTTAAATTTGTCATTTCAGCACTCCTATTTTGTCCATTATTTATCGACTTTTTTGAAGATCAAAGCCCATTAAATCCGACTTTAGATCTCCCGAAGAAAAAGATCTTCCCCCCTCATGTGGGGGAAGATAAAACTTTTATGCAGACCTGTTTAGATCATCATGATCCATTCTGTGAATTACGCTTGTGCAAACGCATCTTTCAGAATTGCTAAACCTTTAGCTAACTCTTCATCAGTAATGGTTAATGGTGATAAGAAACGAATCACATTGCTGTTTAAACCTGCATAAAGGAGGAATAAGCCGTTATCATTTGCATATTTAACAATTTTGCTGGTACGTGCAGAATCTGGACGTTTGGTTTCAGGATCTGTCAACTCAGCTGCAACCATTGCACCTAAACGACGAACATCACCGATATAGTTATGGTTTTTTTGCGCTTCTTTTAAGAAATCTTCGAGTTTTGCACCTAAGATTTCTGCTTTGTCATTCAACTGTTCTTCCTCAACAATATCCATCACAGCAAGTGCTGCCGCACATGCTAATGGGTTACCAGAGAATGTTCCACCAAGTTCTCCTGCTCCCGGTGTATTGACAACTTCAGCGCGACCTACAACCGCACTTAAAGGCATACCTGCAGCCAATGATTTAGAAGTTGTCATAAGATCTGGAACGATACCGAAGTGTTCCATTGCAAACAATTTCCCTGTACGTGAAAAACCCGACTGGATTTCATCTGCAATAAAGAGAATGCCATGCTCTTGACAGAAATTAAAAACATATTCTACGAAACGTTTTGGAGGAATAATAAATCCACCCTCACCTTGTACAGGCTCCATAATGACACATGCTACCGTATCAGGCGAAACCGTTCCTTTGAAGAACTCATTGAAACGTTCAATGACATCATCCACATACTCATCAATACTCATATGGCTAGGACGTTCATAAACAAATGGAAATGGTGCTTGATAAAGATCTGAAGCAAATGGTCCAAAACCTTCTTTGTATGGTTTTACTTTACTTGTTAAACCCATTGTAAGGTTTGTACGACCGTGGAATGCACGGTTGAATGATACAACGCCTGATCTTTTAGTATATTTACGCGCAATTTTAACAGCGTTTTCAACAGCTTCTGCACCTGAGTTAAGAAGAATTGCTTTCTTAGCGTGATCTCCCGCTGTCATTTCACAAAGTCTTTTACAAACCTGAATATAGCCTTCATACATCACAACGTTAAAACCAGGATGGGTAAAGTTTTGTAATTCATTTTGAATCGCTTCGATCACTTTAGGGTGACTATGACCAACGTTCATCACACCAATAGCACCTGCAAAGTCGATAAACTCTTTACCACTTTCCGTCATCACTGTGGCATTCTTTGCCGATGTTGCAATATTTAAGTTACCGTTACCAACGCCTTGTGCCACATACTGTTCACGCAATGCTTTTAAATCTGACATAGAGATTCCTCCAAAAAATTAAATAGGGGTATAGATGTATTATTGATTCGATGATCTCGAATCTTGAAAGAGATTTTTTTAGAGTAGGTCGGCAATCTACGTCACAACGATTCTTAGCTCTCGACTATCTGCCATAGCAAGCTTCTTTCTTTCCTATCAATTCACTAGACTACATAATGTTGCGCTAAACCCATGTCTACGTAGATTGCCTTTCCTATTCTTGACGTAGATCATCATAGTTTTTTCCTTTTTTACTGACAATTAGCTGAAAATAATGAAATATATGTTACAGTCATACGATCGTATGAAGGATGATAACTATGGCCATGCAATTAACGATTAAAGAACTGCTTCATAAAACGGAATTAAAAATTCATCTCAAGGCTGGGAAATCCGGCATTGATCGCCCTATTTTATGGGCGCACACATCGGAATTAGAGAACCCTAGTAAGTGGGTTTTACCACACTATCTCATTATGACAACGGGACTTGGAATTCCTACAGATCCTCAAAAACAACAGCAATATTTACAATACTTGGTCGATGCTGAGCTTGCAGGTCTATTAATTTCTGACCATATGAACGCCCCCAATAATCTAGAGTCACTCTATAAAAAAGCTGATGAGATAGGTTTTCCAATTCTTATGAGCGACTACAATACGCCCTTTATCAATATTGCTAAAGTGATTAGCGAGGCCAATAAAGATAAAAAAGAATCGATTAATCATCAGCTCATTAAGGTGTTATACGAACATACAAGATCCCTCATTAAAGAGCATAATATTAACGATCTCGTTAATCGTGTTCGTGCACTCCTCAATATTGAGCTCTATCTCATCGATATGTCACGACCAACAGTTCCACCTTTTCCTGATGCACCTTATCCTCTCGATTGGCAAGAGAGATTGGGAAACCTCATCTTTTCAACCTCTAAAACACAACGTATAGAGCAAAATAATATTACTTGCTCGATTGTGCCGTTAAAAGCGAAAAACTATGCGTTAGTCATTATCGATCAAACCATCAATAATGACTTGCTCCAAAATCTCATTCTGCTCTTTAGCTTCTATATCGAAGGACGTAAAGAAAACTTTTCGCAACTGATGAAACTTAGTCATGAGTTATTTGATGATATTCTTCACGAGCGCGTGAATGAATCTTATATTGAAAAAAGACTCCCTAATTTCAGGATCAATCCAGCTCATAGCCATCTGCTTGTGATGAAACGCCATCCTGAGTTTAATTACGAAACTTTCTTTTTTAATCATGCTATTTATGGCATTTTACTATCGCAAAAAGACCATATTCTGATGCTCACAGATCAGGCGAATATCGACCTTCTGAGTCAACAAAGTGAAGCGATGGGAGTGAGTAATCCCCTTGAAAATCTATCTCGACTCAATGATGCAATTAAAGAAGCAAAACTCGCTTATAAAAAAAGCTCTAAAAGCTACCCCATCCAATATTATGCCGAAGATAATTATGCAAAATATGGAATCCCTAAAAGCTTAGAGGATGCAAAAAAACTCTTTGAATTTAATCTAGGTAGTCTGTACCAACAAGATCAAGATCGAAATACACGTTATTTAACCACGTTAAAAGTATTTTTAGAGAATGATCGCGCCTGGGAAAAAAGCGCAAAACAACTCCACATTCACAAGCAAACCCTAGTTTATAGAATGCAAAAAATTCAAGAAATCACCGGTAGAAAAACAGATTCGATGGAAGATATCGTTGAACTCTGGATTGCGCTCAAAGCCGGCGAGATTTTAGGATTGATTGAGGAGAGCCATTAAAGAGTTTTAAAATCGTAATAACTATAAAAATAGAACACTCTAAAGTTAAAATTAAACTTTAGAGTGTCACAAAAAAATCTAATCAATCAAAAAAACTACTCAGAAAGTATACTTACAACCCTCCTATAGAAAGATATTTTGTCTCTAAGAAGGCATCAATTCCTTCAATCCCCCCTTCTCTACCCACACCACTCTCTTTCATTCCCCCAAATGGGGCTTGTGCTGTGCTCACTAAACCATCATTCCAGCCAATAATTCCAAAGTCTAAAGCTTCGCTAATTTCATTAGCTAACTTATAGTTTTCAGTAAAAAAGTAAGCCGCTAATCCATAAGGCGTAGCATTAGCAATTCTTATGGCCTCTTTAATATCATCAAATGCCATAATCGGTGCAATAGGCCCAAATGTCTCTTCTTGCATCACCAACATTTCTTGGGTAACATTTGTCAAAATTGTCGGATATACAAAATAACACCCCACTTTTTCATCTGCTTTGGTTTCACCACCAATACGAATTGTTGCTCCTTTTGCTTTAGCGTCTTCAATATGCGTAGTCACTTTTTGAAATCCCGCTTGATTAATCAAAGGCCCAATATCAGTATTTGGATCCAAACCATTACCCACTTGTAATTTTGCAACTGCTGCTGCAAATTTGTCAGTAAATTGCTCTAATACAGCGTGATGAACTAAAAAACGATTAGCACAAACACAAGTTTGCCCTGCATTTCTAAACTTTGAAGCTATCGCCTGCTCAACTGCATGATCAATATCAGCATCTGCACAGACAATAAACGGAGCATGTCCACCTAATTCCATAGAGACGTTCTTAACTGTTTTAGCACTCTCTCTAATCAGTAGTTTTCCAACATTAGTAGAACCCGTAAACGTAATTTTTCTCACATAGGGACTCTCGGTGAAAATCGGTCCTATGAGCTTCCCGCGCCCATTCACGCACTGAATAACTTCTTTTGGAATTCCTGCTTGATGCGCTAATTCTACAAGTTTTAACATTGTTAAAGGTGTCTCTTCTGCAGGTTTAATGACAAATGTACATCCGGCAGCTAAAGCTGGTCCTGCCTTTCTCGTCATCATCGCTGCTGGAAAATTCCAAGGCGTAATTGCCGCAACTAAACCCACACCTTGCTTCGTAACAACAATCTTTTTATTAGTTGATGTAGCTGGCACTAATCTGCCATACATTCGTTTAGCTTCCTCTGCAAACCAATCTAAAAAACTCACCGCATAATGCACCTCTCCTAAAGCTTCTTTGAGTGGTTTACCATTTTCAAGAGTAATAATCTTTGCGATCTCATCTTGATGCGCCAAAATTAATTCCCCCCATTTTTCTAAAAGTGCTGCTCGATGATAAGCACTAGTTTTAGACCAAGTTCCATAAGCGTGATGACCTTGTTCTAATGCACTCTCAACTTCTTCTTGATTATTTTCTGGAATACTTTGAATTAAATCCCCAGTAGCAGGGTTGTAAACATCAATCATATAATGACTCATTTTTGACTCCTATTCACTTAGTAAGCAGCTAAATAGATCTCTTCAAGATCTTCAACCGTTAATCTACGGGGATTGTTCTTTAAAATTCGTTCAATTTTGATAGCTTCAGATGCCATAATCGAAAGATCCGATTTAGGAATGTCATACTTTTCAAGACCTAGTTTAATTTCTACTTTCTCACAAAGATCTTTCATTGATGAAACAGCAAGATTAGCGGCTTCCTCTAGACTAAACCCTTCCACTTTATGACCAAATGCTATCGCTATATCACGCATTTTTTCTAAACAAGCGTCCTTATTACACTCCATCACAGCAACCAATAATAATGCCGTACTAATACCATGGGGAATATGATGTCGACCACCTAACGGCAATGCTAAAGCATGTACAGCTCCAAGCCCTGAATTTCCAAATGCCATTCCTGCCATCAAACTGGCTGTTGCCATTTGCTCTCTTGCAAAAAGATTATTTGGCTCTTTATAAGCTCTAGGCAAATTTTCTGCAATCATCTTAATCGCTTTCAATGCTAAACTTTCCGTAATCTCCGAAGCATTAATAGAAATATAAGATTCCACGGCATGAATTAAAGCATCAATACCACTTGCTGCAGTGACACTTGCCGGCATTGTTAACATCATTTCAGGTGAAACAATCGCAACATCTGGTAATAGATAATCACTAGCAATCCCTTTTTTCACTTGCGCTTTAGTATCTGATAATACCGCGACATTCGTCACTTCAGAGCCCGTTCCAGAAGTTGTAGGAATAGCAATTAAAGGCAGGCCTTTAAAAGGTACCAAATCACTACCCACCAGATCATCAAGTTCACCATCGAAAGTGGTATAAAAAGAGACTACTTTTGCAGTATCGATAACACTTCCTCCACCTAGTGCAATCAAACCATCAAAACCATGATCCTTAACATATTGAGAGCAATCCTCAACCACTGAATATTCCGGCTCTGGTAAAATTTCTGCATAAATCGGTGTCTCTTTATTACCAATACGACCTGCTACAAGCTTCGCAACTCCTAGATCAGATAAAATTTTATCTGTTAATATCACCGGATTTTTAATTCCCAAAGCTGCAATCTCCTTTTGAAGAGAGGCTAAACCATCTTTTCCAGTAATTAATTTTTTTGCAATTTTAAATGTTGCCGCCATAAGTTATCCTCTTTTGTTATCTAATATAAATAGGTGATTCATAAATGCCTGAGTTAGTTGTGAGCTACTCGTTATCTTTCGTTAAGCGGTTAACTTTAAGACGATTGATTGTTGTAATTATCAATGTGCCAATAATCAGTACCGCGCCTAAGAAAAATAATCCACTCTCCATTTTCCCAGTAAAATCTCGTAAATATCCCACAATATAAGGGCCAATAAAACCACCCAAATTTCCAACACTATTAATAATTGCAATCCCAACAACAGCCGCCGATGCAGATAAAGTCATCGATGCGACAGACCAAAAAGGACCCATGAAACTGTATAAACCAATCGTCGTTAAAGTGAGTAAAACAACTGACAGTGTCGGATCTGCAACTGTTCCTAAAATGACTAAGCTAATTCCTCCTAAACCTAAAGGTAATGCCGTATGCCATTTTCTCTCACCTTTTCTATCTGAATGACCACCCCATAGAATCATACAAGCCCCTCCAAACAAATAAGGGATAATCGCAATAAGGCCTACTTGAGTATTTGAAAGATCCTCTGAGAATTCTCTAACAATTGTTGGTAACCAAAGCCCAATGCCGTATAAACCCACAACCCAAGTAAAATAGATCGCCGATAAACGCCAAACATTAAAATCTTTTAATACATCAACAAAACGCATATTTTTAGTTGCTTGCTTTTTAAGATCATCTTGTTTTAGTGCTTCGATCAACCAATTTCTTTCATCATCTTGTAACCATTTCGCATGTACAGGACGATCCGTTAAATAAAAGAAGGTAATTACACCCAGTAAAATCGCTGGAATTCCTTGAATAATGAAGATCCAGCGCCAACCTGATAATTCAAACCAAGTAATATTCTCCATAATCCAGGTAGAAAATGGTGCACCAATAATATTCGCAGCTGCCATCCCACTCATAAAATAAGCCACAGCTCGCGCCTGATCCTTAGTCCGAAACCAAAAAGTTAAATAGAGTAAAACACCCGGCGTAAAACCTGCCTCAGCAATTCCTAATAGGAACCTCACGATTGCTAGTTGTGTTCCATTTTGAACAAAACCTTCCGCAATCACTAAAACTCCCCACGTCACCATAATTCTAGCAATCCATTTTCTGGCACCAAAACGATTCAAAAAGACATTACTAGGAATCTCAAATAAAAAATATCCTATGAAGAAAATCCCAGAAACAAATCCAAATACCTCAGCTGTAATCCCGATTTCACGATTCATTTCTAACGCTGCATACCCAATATTTACGCGATCAATAATAGCTATAATATAGAGCAAAAACACATAAGGAACGATACGTAACATGACCTTTCTAACAGTTCGTTTTTCTAGGTCTAACTGATTAATCTCATTCATAATTTAATCCTCCAATGCTAGTTATTTAATTTTTTATGACTAGCTTATTAATTGTTTTTTATTAATGAAACAATTGCTTCTCCAACTTCTTGAGTTGATCCTTTTCCTCCTAAGTCTTTGGTAAGTGGGCCTTGTACTAATACTTTCTCAATTGATGTTAAAATTAGATCGTGTGCTTCTTTATAACGTTCATAACCTTCTAAATCCCCAAAGAAATCAAGCATCATTGCCCCAGACCAGATCATCGCAATGGGATTTGCAATATTCTGCCCATAAATATCGGGTGCGGATCCGTGAACCGGCTCAAATAGCGAAGGGTAAGTGCGTTCTGGATTTATATTCGCCGATGGTGCTAAGCCCATTGTTCCAGTACATGCCGGCCCTAAATCTGACAAAATATCCCCAAATAAATTGGAAGCGACGACAACATCGAACCGCTCTGGATTCATCACAAAACGCGCCGATAAAATATCGATATGTTGCTTATCCCAAGTAATATCAGGGTACGATTTCGCAACATCTTCCACACGCTCATCCCAATACGGCATACTAATGGCGATCCCATTCGATTTTGTTGCACTGGTTAATGTCTTACGAGGTCTTTTCTGTGCAAGCTCAAATGCATAACGCAAAATACGATCAATCCCACGCTTACTAAATACGGATTCTTGCAAGACAAATTCATGCTCTGTGCCTTCATAAACTTTACCTCCAATTGCCGAGTATTCGCCTTCTGTATTTTCACGAACGACGTAAAAATCAATATCTCCCGGCTTTTTATTGGCAAGTGGAGATTTTACGCCCGGCAACAGACGTACAGGACGAAGATTCACATATTGATCAAACTTCCGG
>JASLEF010000020.1 GCA_030151245.1 Ignatzschineria sp.
TCCTAGTCGTCCCCATGGTGGGAGCCTTCTTTATTGACCTTGTGAATGTGATCGTCATTAAACTCTACTTAATGCTCCCGATCTTCCCACAAATCGTCACAGCCACAACAGGAAGTTAATCCCCTCCGTTACAAATTTAAACTCAAATTTAAATTGATATTTCGAAACAAAAAACCCGCTCCATGAACTGCACCCTAAAAGTTGGACACAACTTTGGGGTGTTTTTATATGGCGAAGTATACTTTTGATTTCAAATTAAAAGTCGTTAAATTTTATCTAAAAGGCAATGGTTATTGCTCTACCTCTGATCATTTTGGTGTTGATCAATCTGCTGTTAGAAAATGGGTTAAAGCCTATCAATATCATGGTCAATCAGGAATTCAGCCAAGAACAACAAAACGATTATATTCTGCTGAATTTAAACATTATGTATTGAAGTTTATGTCAGATCATTACTACTCTGCCCGTGAGGCTGCTTCATATTTTAATATTCCTGCGTTTACATCTGTATTAGAATGGCAATCTCTGTTTGAACAAGGTGGCTTGAGTGCTCTTAAGTCACGAAAGAAAGGAAGGCCTAAAAAGATGAGACTGCCTAAGAAACCTGATAATCGCACTGAACAAGCAAAGTTGATAGATCAACTTCAAGCTGAATTAGCCTATCTTCGTGCGGAGAATGATGTATTAAAAAAGTTTCAGGAATTGGACGCGAAGGAAGAAGCACTCAGGCGCAAACAATCATCGCAGAAGAGCTCAAAGTAAAGCATACATTGTCATCGTTACTGAAAATCATGAATCTAGCCAAAAGCACTTATTACTATCATAAGGCAATATTGACTAAGCCTGATTCAGATGAAAGCCTTAAAACAAGGATTAGCACTATATTTCATGAGCATAAAGGTCGATATGGTTATCGTCGGATCACGGCGATATTACAAAAAGATTTCCCCATTAACCATAAAAAAGTTCAAAGAATCATGCGATTACTGAATCTTAAATCTTTAGTAAGACCGAAGAAATACCAATCTTATAAAGGAAAAGTTGGGAAAATAGCGAAGAATATTTTGAAGCGTAATTTTAAGGCTCAAAAGCCCAACCAAAAATGGGTAACAGATGTTACAGAGTTTAAAGTTAACGGTGAAAAGCTGTATTTATCTCCGATTTTAGATCTATATAATCAGGAAATTATTAGCTATGAAGTTGCTAAAAACTCCAAATATGAGTTGGTGGGTAAAATGTTAAATAAGGCATTGGAGCATTTAAAGTTACATAAGAAAGGACGCAAGAAACTGATTTTACATTCTGATCAAGGTTGGCAATACCAAATGAAACAGTACCAACAATCTTTAAAAGATCACAAAGTTAGACAAAGCATGTCACGAAAAGGCAATTGCTATGATAATGCTGTGATTGAGAACTTCTTTGGTATTTTGAAATCAGAACTATTTCATGTGAAGAAATTTGAATCTGTCGATCAATTAGAGAAAGAGATTCATGAATACATCGATTATTACAATAACGATCGAATTAAGCTTAAACTAAAAGGACTGAGTCCGATAGAATATCGAAACCAGTCCTTGTCTTTATAATTTATAAACAGTCCAAGTTTATGGGGTCAGTTCAGATTTGAGGCTTTTTTTATTGGTCGGTCAAAATTGTATTATAAGATGAACTCCTGCTAACTATTAATAAGGTTACACACAGGTATTAAGTCGTGCTAGAGGCTCTAAAATAGATGTTTTAAGAGTCGTCAAAATCAATATATTGTTAGTGGTTCGCTGAGATCCATTTTTGAATATTCAACACTCTCTCTATTTAAGGCTATTAGAGATAATATAATGCAAGGGGCTTGAATTTCTCTCATCATTAAAAATACTTTTAAAAGCTGATGCCAAGCGCTTAGTGACTTGGTAAGAAACTTTTTAGGCTTTGATGACGGATATGCCCGTAGTCTTTGCCAGATCATTTTTAATGAGAGATCGCGCTACATGACCGCTTGAGAAGCCTATTTCGGTAGATGATCGATGAAGTTTTGATGTGCAAAACCCGCGATCTCTTCATCACTATAATGGGCTTTAAGAGCTGTAATTAATTGTGGAAACATGGAGGAATCACTTAAATTTTCAACTTTAGATTCAATACCATCAAAGTCAGAGCCAAAACCGATATTGCGAATCCCTCCTAGAGAGACAATGTGATCAATTTGAGTGATCACGTCATTGATTGTCGCATTTCCCCCTTTTTTAACAAAAGGTGGACAGAAGACGATATGAATCATGGCATCTCGAGCAATCATGGCTTTGATCTGGTCATCTGTAAGGTTTCGGCGATGATCGCAGATAGTGGTCGCATTTGAATGGCTCGCGATGGGGTATTTTGCAAGTTCCATCACATCCCAAAAACCGGCAGGGTGTAAATGAGAGACATCGACAAAGAGATCGTGATCATTACACCATTCTACCAGGCGTTTCCCAAAGTGACTTAAGCCAGCTCCGCGCGCTTCTCCAACGCCATCTGCTGCGAGATTGCCATTGTTCCATGTTAAACCAATAGAGCGAACCCCAAGTTCATATAAGATGGTCAACTTATGAAGGTCATTGCCGATGGCATCGACCCCTTCTAATGTTAAAATTGTACCAATTTCATCCTCTTTCAAGGTTGCAAGCTCAGACCATTGTCGAATCAATTTCATTTCAGGATTTTTTGCGAGGACTTCGCTATAAAAATAATGAATTTGATCGATGACTTCCTGAAATTGGTTTGTGGAAGGTACAGAGGGATAGATAAAAATCGCAAAAGCTTGGAGTTTAACCTTACCTTGTTGCATCTTCATTAAATTTACATCAAGTTCAGCTGCATCTCTGAAGGCCAGTTTGCCTTTAGCATCTGAAAGTTTCATGAGGGCATCGCAGTGGAGATCGATAATGTTCATAGAGAATCTTCTTTAATGGGAGTTTATTGTTTTGAGAGTTTTGAAATTATATGTGGAATAGAGAGATATTTATTGGGGATCTTTATAAACTGTTAAGCCTGCAAAAGTCTGCATCGTAGGCATAATTTCAATACGGTTAACATTGAGATGCTTAGGTTGAGTTGTGAGCCAATAGAGAATATCCGCAATTTCTTTGCCCGTGACGGCTTCAACGTCTGCATAAACGGCAGCGGCTTTATGATCATCCCCTTTAAAACGAACATTAGAAAACTCTGTTTCACTGCAAAGTCCCGGTTCAACATTGGTGACGCGAATATTTTTACCAATGAGATCAGCGCGAAGATTTTGAGAAAAACTGGTCACAAAGGCTTTCGTCGGACCATAAACATTAGACCCGTAATAAGCATAAGTGCCGGCGGTTGAACTGATATTAATAATATAACCCTCATTTCGTGCGATCATCTGCGGCAAAATAAGATGTGTCATGTAGGTCAAGCCTCGAATATTTACATCGATCATTGTTTGTAGATCTGCGAAATCAACCTCAAAAGTTGGTTGCAGATTTAGCGCAAGTCCAGCATTGTTGATGAGAACATCAATGTGATCAAAAGGCTCTGGTAAGTTTTCGATCCCTTCTTTCAGTGAGCGAAGATCTTGCATATCTGCCGTTAGAGGATAGAAGTTTTCGCCAAGTTCTTGTTTTATCGCCATCAGTTTTTCATGACGGCGAGCAAGTCCAATAACCGTATGTCCATTTTCAATAAAGCGCTTAGCAGCTTCTAGGCCAAAACCTGCGGACGCACCCGTAATCAAAATATTCATCATTATTCTCCACCAATATTGTTTTGAGTTCTAAGTCGCAAGCCCATCAAGGATGATGGGCTAAAAAAGGTTAGAAATTCATACTAGCATGAAATTTTTGTGGAAGTGATACAATTGCTCAGAAATAAAAAAGCCCTGAAATTATCAGGGCTTTAGTGATATTAGGCATCTTCAAAGAGATCATTGATCTCTTCAATTCTGCTAGAATCCTGTAGCCAATTCTCTTCTAGGTGGGCTTGTTCAGTCTCTAATTGAAGTTTCTGATCATTGAGTTGTTGGATCTCTTCGGGGGATTTTTTATCGTAAGTTGCCGGGTCTCCTAGAATTTGATCAATTTCTATAATCTTCTCTTCAAACTTTGCGATCCGCTTTTCTGCTTGTTCTGTCTCTCGCGTTAAACGGCGAAGTTCTGTTTGTAGCTCTTTTCGCTCTTCTCGTTCAATGTGGCGTTTAGGCTTGATTTCTTCTTTTTTCTCGCTTTTTGTGGGACTTTTTTTTTCAGCCCTATTTGCTTCACGGTTTTGTTCAATTAAATATTGGCGATAATCTTCAAGGTCTCCTTTAAATTCTGTAAGTCCTTTTTTCGCCACTAAAACGAATTGATCACAGCAAAGCTCAAGAAGAGAGGCATCATGCGAGACCATTAAAACACCCCCCTCAAAGGCTTGTAAGGCGATCGCGATCGCTTCGCGCATCTCAATATCTAAATGGTTGGTGGGCTCATCGAGTAGCAGAAGATTAGGTTTTTGGAACACGATCATTGCCAGCGCTAAGCGCGCTTTCTCACCGCCGGAAAATGGCGCGATTTTTTCTAAAACTTTGTCGCCATGGAAACCAAAAGAGCCTAGAAAGTTCCGCGCTTCTTGCATGCTAGTGTTCTTATCAAGCTGTAAGATATGCCAGATAGGATCGGCATCAAGATTCAGATATTCCACTTGATGTTGGGAGAAATACCCCACACGAAGATGCTCAGAGGCAATAATGATCCCATCGGTGGGGCTATTTTCACCGGCAATCATCTTAATCAGTGTTGATTTACCTTCACCATTTCGCCCTAAAATACCCATACGAGTCTCAGGGGTAATGGTCATATTAATTTTTTCTAAAATATTATGATGCCCATCATAACTAAAGCTCACTTCATCTAGACGAATTAATGGATCGGGTAAACGATCGGGTTTTTGGAAGCTAAAGGCGAACTCGTTTTCAGCAACGACAGGGGCAATATCTTCCAGCTTTTGAAGCGCTTTTACACGGCTTTGCGCCTGTTTTGCCTTGGTTGCTTTAGCGCTAAATCGGTCGACAAACTTTTGCAGGTGTGCTCGTACTTTTTCATTTTTTTCAAATTGCGCTTGTTGGTGCGCAAGCTTTTCTGCTTTTAAGCGAAGAAATCCGGTGTAGTTGCCGGTGTAAGCGGTTGCTTTTTGTTGATAGAGATGAATAATATGCGTACAGATATTATCGAGAAAGTCGCGGTCGTGAGATATGACGATTAAAATCCCCGCGTATTGTTTTAACCAATCTTCAACCCAAACAACGGTTTCAAAGTCTAAGTGGTTTGTGGGTTCATCGAGAAGCAGAATATCAGAGCGGCACATTAATGCTTTACCGATATTGAGGCGCATTCTCCAACCACCAGAGAACTCTTTAACCTGCTTGTGGTAGTCATCAGCTTTAAAACCTAGACCATCTAGAAGTTGATAAGCACGACTATCTGCACGATAGCCATCAATTTGTTCAAGGCGTGTATGAATATCACTGATTTTCATCCCATCACCTTCTTCTAAGGCGATTAACTCGTCTTGTTTAAGTTGTACTAATTCCTCATCTCCACTTAAAATATATTCAAATGCCGTCAGCTCGGTATTGGTGACTTCCTGTGCAACTTCTGCCATGACTGCATTTTTAGGAATTTGAATCTCCCCTTTATCAGGTTCAAGTCTTCCTAAAATTGTATTAAAAAGGGTCGTTTTGCCGGTACCATTTTTACCGACAAGACCAATACGCATTTTAGGAGTGACAGAAAAGCTAAAGCTATCTATTAAGACGTTAGCATTCATGCGGACAGTGAGGCCTTGGAATTCGATCATAGCGGTGTTACTTTGTCTTTAAAATAAGTTAGAGTCAGAAATTATACCGAAAAATCAGAAAAGAATAAGGGAAGAGTATGAAATTAGAAGAACAAATTGTATTAGTCACTGGTGGTAGTCGTGGGCTGGGCGCAGAAATTGTTCGTTCTTTCGCACGGGAAGGCGCGGCAGTCGTGATTAATTATTTTAAAAATGGGCAAAAAGCCTCAGAATTAGCCACAGAAGTCGCATCATTAAATGGCGGTAAAGTATTTACAATTGCCGGGGATATTCGCTCTAAAGAAGCAATGGAAACACTCTTTTCTACCGCGCAGGCACATTTTGGCGCCCCGATTACGACAATTGTGAATAATGCGCTGGTGGATTTTATGTTTGACCCGATTAATCGTAAAGATGCTACGAATATTGGTTGGGCAGATTTTCTCTCTCAGCTAGAGGGCGCAATCCAAGGCTCACTCAATACGATTCAATCCGGAATGCCGGCAATGATTGAAGCGGGCTTTGGGCGCATCATTAATATAGGGACGAATCTTGTGCAAAATCCGGTGGTGGCTTATCACGATTATAATACTGCGAAATCAGCGCTTCTATCCTTTACCCGAAATATGGCAAAAGACCTCGGTGCTAAGGGTATTACGGTAAATATGGTAAGTGGTGGATTGCTTCAAACAACGGATGCGAGTAGCGCAACATCCCCAGAAATTTTTGAGATTATTAAACAAAATACACCACTAGGGCGCGTTACAACGCCGGCAGAAGTGGCGGATACGGTACTCTACTTTGCATCGCCATGGGGGCGTGGTGTCACTGGACAAAACATCATGGTGGATGGTGGCTTAGTGATGAATTAAGGCAAAGGGCGAATTATCGCGGATGAATGCTGGAGAATATTGAAAAAGGCTTCCGATGATAGGAAGCCTTTCTATTTTGCGTCTGACTTCAATATCTGTATCTGTTTTGTAATTATTCTGTGTTTATCTAATTCGTATTATACGGACACTAAAGGTGAAGCCTGCTGAATCGCTTCCCACATTAAAAAGGCTTCTTTAGTCTCTTTTACATCATGTACCCGAAGAATTTTTGCTCCATGCTCGATGCTCCATAGTGCTACCGCCAGGCTGCCGGAGAGGCGCTCTTTTGCTGTTTCTACTTTGGTGATGGCGCCAATAAAACGTTTGCGAGAAACACCGATAAGATAGGGGTAGGCGGATTTTTGTGTGAGCTGTTGTAATGATTTTAATAGAGCGAGTTGGTCTGGCAAGGACTTATCAAATCCAAAGCCTGGGTCAAGAATGATACGTTCATGCGAAATACCGGCATTAAGGCATTGTGTGGCTTTGGTTTCTAGATGGTTAAAGACTGAAGTAACAACGCCACCAGAGGTTTGATAATCACCCTCTAGATGCATGCGTTCGTGATTACCGAGCATATGCATCAAAACAAGCGCAACTTCTGAATTTTTTACGATATCGAGCGATTGTGGATCGCTCAGTGCTGTCACATCATTGATGATATCAACACCCTCATCAATCATAGTGCGCATCGTATTCGCACGGAAGGTATCAATAGAGAGCGGGATATCGAGTTTGTCTCGTAGTTTGCGAATCACAGGAAGAAGCCTTTGGGTCTCTTCATGACTGGTAATGGGGGTTGCTTTAGGATTTGTGGACTCCGCACCAATATCGAGAATATCTGCACCTTCTTCTATCATCTCATAAGCTCGATCAAGCGCTAGTGCCGGATCATAGTAATCACCGCCATCTGAGAATGAGTTAGGGGTAAGATTTAAAATTCCCATGATTTTTGGAGCAGTGAGATCGAGAGATTTTTGATTAAAGGTGATGTTCATAATGCGATTATTAGTAAAGGAGTCGTATAGAAGGTTTTATCCTACCATTTTCTAAGAAAACAGGAGCGGAAAGCAGTGATATGAGAGTAAGCTTAAGGACGAGTGCGGGATTCTATCTTTTCAAAAGCAATTTTAATAAGATCGCTGTCAGTCGATATCATGGTGTTTAAAACAGATCGTCAGATAGAGGCGGTTAAACATGCTAAAGTTTAATCATGAGATATCGCCGAATATAGGCGCTGACTACAGAATTATGTGACAGATGTTTTCGAAATAATGAGTTATCGAACAATATTAACAGCCCTGATATTGTTTAAATAAAAAAGATGAGCGTTAACGCTCATCTTTTTAGGTCTTATAAGCCTATAACTTTATCTTTATAAGTTCATAAGTTCATAAGTTCATAAGTTTGTAACTCTTTTAGTTTCATCATGAACTTTTTAAGCAACTCTTCATGTTATCGCTATAAAGATCTACGAGGATCGGGATTATTAGGAAGATCCTCTTCTTGTGTTTGAGCAGAATGATCCTGTTGCTCTTTCGTTGTCACGTCTGCTTCTTCAATGACTTCCGCATCAGTGGCCTCAATCTCTGATTTACTTTGCCCAATTTTATCTGTTGATGCAATTAAGAGATCGCCATCGACAGGTTTAACATCTTTAGGACGGTCATCAAGCATTAAGCTCATTGCTTGTTTAAAGGCTATGAGAGCGCCTTTTTCATCATTTTCTAGTAGCTTTATTTCTCCTAGTAAACGATACGCTTTCACGAAATTAGGATCAAGTTGAAGGGTCTTTTCAAGGTGTGCTTTTGCATCTTGGTATTGCTGACTTCTAAAAAGCATATGTGCCAAGGTATATTGTGTAATCGCACTATCGGGCTGGCTATCATGAAAGCGTTTAGCTTGTTTGAGTAGTTGTGGTTGATCGCCGCGATAGAGATGTGCGTATGCCATGATTAAGCGTTCATCTTGAGATCTGTTAATCTCTTTACGTAGCATCTCTTCGGCGCGCTTTGTATCGCCAACATCTAGTAAGCGATTGACATAAGGAATCAGTAGATCAGGATCTTGGCGCAGGAACTTAGGAAGTTTGCTCCATACAAGACGTAATTGATCAGACTCTTTACTGATGCGACTTGCATAGTCAAAAAGTGCTTGGTAAATATCATGGGTATATTGCGTGACATCGCTGCTGGGTGTTAAACGGGGTAAGGCTTTTTGGAGGTCTGGTAACAATCTAAAGAGCGCCTCATGTTTGCCTTGGCGTTGTAATGAAACGGCAAGTAGGAGTGTTGCAGGGAAGTTTTTGTGACGCATCAAAAGGTCTTGTAACAACAGCTCCGCTTTACTATTCTCGCCCGCTTCAAGCAGCAATTCTGCTCGTTTAACTTCGGCATATTCACGATCATGTTTAGAATCTGAAAGATCAATTTCACGAAGATAACGATCTCGGCGGTCATTTTTATGTAAAAGCTGTGCTGCACGAGCAGCGCCTAAATAGCAGAGATTAGGGCTCTTACTGCCTTTTGCTGCCGTCAAGAAAAGGTCCTCAGCAACGGCAGGCTTATTTTCTAAAAGGGCTAATTCCGCTTGGCTATATTGTTTATCGGCAATTCTTACGCGGCGATTGAGTGAAAATCGGCGCATAATACTTGGCGTCTTGACAATAGTGATGATGATACGAATCACAATATAAGTGATGAGAATCCCGATCGTCGCAAAGAGTAAGCCGCCGATAATAGTCGTATTAATGGTTTTAGGACCGATGAGTGGAAAAGTACCTGTAATGAGAACATGTCCCGCATCATCTTTGACAATTAAGAAGAGTAAAATTGCCAACAGAGGAATCAGTAAGATCCAACCAATGGTTTTAAAAAATTTTCCCATGATTACGCTCCTTTATACGCTCGAAGGGTTGCTTCGAAGTCTGTGAAGGTTCGCTCGATATTAGGAGGAGTGACTTCTAATGGGGCATCTAGTAGCCATTGAAGTTGTTGAATAGCTTCGCGAACATCAGCGTTATCTTCATCAAAATAGGTCTTAATCCAAGATTGAACCGTGGCAACTGAATGATCAAAGATAGCGTATTGATCTTGAAGTATCGCAACTTTTGCCGCGGTTAATTCCAATTGGATATTTTGGTTTAAGAAGAAGCGATCTTCTTTGGCCATCAGTTCAGGGACTTCAGTGCGCTTATCTTCAATTACAATGAGGTGCTTCATTGAGCTAATCAGTTTACCGGTCCAAGTTTCACCTTCAGGCGCATTTTGATTGAAGATCTCATTTTTAAGATTCATCAACATGCTATCGTCTTTTAATGGGGCTTGTTGAATTAATGCCGCGACCTTTTCCAGTTTGCCCGTCACGGTGACAAGATCCACAGGTTTTAGTGCTTTTAATGTCGCAATATTTTCAGTCAGTAACGCTTTAGTTTCAGAGAAATTAATACTATTAATTTGATTTAAGCGATTGAGTGCTGAGGAGAGGAGGTCGCCGGCAGCTTGGTAGTCCTTATCGAAGCGAACTTTTTGAATCGCGACTTTGAGAAGATAGTCAACCTCTGTGGTTCGCAGCATCTCAAGATCCGTAATATTTTTAATGGTATTAATGAGTTCTTTCGCTTCATTGAGCACAACGGATTGTGCGAGTTCTTGCTCAGCTAACTTTTTATCGAAATTGTTAGCAATAGTTATCGCTTGATTGCTAACCGCTGCAATCTTGTCAATGCTGTCAGTTTTTGTCATAAGGGATTGTTGTGTCTGCTTTAAGGCATCAATTTGTCCCTGTAATCCTTTTGCGGAGGTCGCGAAGGATTGATTTAGTTCATCGTGTTTTTTCGAAACGAGAGAGACCTGCTCCTGGAGTGAGCCTACATTGGAATCCGTAGCTTGATCTGCTTTCGCTTGTAGTGCTTTTAAGCTCTTTTCAAGAGAGGAGATTTCGCTTTGTAATGCAGTAATCGTTGCTTTATCGTTCTCTACGATCTTCGTGATTGACGCAAAACGTTGCTCTTGTTCCATAACACCTTTGTAATAGGAGAAGCCCCCTAATCCAAGGCCGCCCAAGGCAACTAAAAGCGCTAAGTAAGTTAAAGATGCGCTTTTAGGTTTTGCAGCTTCTACGGGGTGATCTGTAACCTGCTCGCTATCATCATGGACCTCGGTATCCGATTCTATAATTTGCTCATTTGACTTCGAGGACTCCGAGTCTGCGATAGAGTCCGTCATATTGGAAGAATCCGCGCGAGGAGATTCTTCTATTTTTTTCTGTTCGAGATCTTGAGCGTTGGACTCTGTAGATCGACGATTGTTCCGACGTCTAGGACGACGGTTTTTATGATTTGATTCTTTTGGCGATGCTGCATCATGGGAATCTGTGTCATGATTTTCGACAGTTGAATCGATGAGGTTAACGCGATCATTGTCGTTAACTGTGTCATTCTGTTTTTGCTCTTTACTCATGGAGAGCTCCTTATTATTATCAGATGTGATCGTTAAAGGGGCGTCTAAATCGACAGCCTGAGAGGAAAATTCCGTTTCAATTGCTTGCCATAGATCATTTTCAAGCGCTGATCTAGCAACAATAATTTTTTTAAAGTCTGCGGTTTCAACAATATTTTTTAATCTTTCGCTACCAACAAACACGCCATCAATGAGCTCTTTTAGACCACTTTTTTCTAAAATTGGCAAGAGATTATTGAACGCCTCTTGGCTGGAAATGACAAGATAGAGTTTGCGAGTTGGTTTGGCTTTTTTAAAATCTAACATCGCAGAGACATCAAGATCAAGAGGCGCTTCTCGGCGATATACATCGCAGTATACCCCATGTCCTCCTAAATCATTGATTGCATCATCAAGTAATCTGCGTCCGCCTTCACCACTAATAATGAGTACCGATTGATCTTTCATACCATGGTTCGTAAGGGTTTCAACGAGAGCCTCAGAGGTATAAGGCTTGGGAGCTGTGATGATCTCTTTGTGATGAAGGTAGGGTTTTAGCGCTTTTTCTGTGCCGGAGCCAATCGAGATAAAGGCTTTAATCTGACTAAAATCTAGTTTGAGTCGTCTCCCAAATTTTACGGAGTTCGGGCTCGTGAAAAGACAGTAATCATACTCTTTCGCTCGGTTTAATTCCTCCATCGCCTTTTTTTGATAGCGAGTAGGCACGATTAAGATTCCGGGAAGGTCAAAAGCACTATATCCTCCTTTCTGGAGGCGATTGATAAAGTTTTGTGACTGCCCTTTAGGGCGAGTCACAATAATACCAATATCTTGAAGCTTGGATGTTTGAGGTTGTTTAGCCATAAATTTTTTCGAGAATTTCTTTAGCTCCGCGTGAGAGAAGGTTTTCAGCAAGCTCGATGCCAAGTTTCTCAGCATCTTCAACTGCCCCATGGACTTCATGGAAAATAATGGTTCCATTATCAAGATCACCCACTAATCCCCGAAGACGCAATCCTTGATCTGTTAACTCCGCAAAGCCGGCAATGGGTGCTTGGCAACCACCATTAAGCTTAGCATTAAAAGCTCGCTCAGCCGTGACACAGATGGAAGTCTCGCGATCATTAAGTGCTTCAATAATTTGACGAACCTCTGCGTTTTCAGTGACACATTCAATTCCGATCGCGCCTTGACCGACGGCAGGGAGTGACACCTCATCACTTAAATACTCTGTGATTTTATCTTCAAATCCTAAACGAATAAGGCCAGCAGCCGCTAAAATAATCGCGTCATACTCACCATCTTCTAATTTTTTTAGGCGAGTATTCACATTTCCTCGAAGATCTCTGAGCTCTAGATCTGGGCGGATCGCCAATAATTGCGCGCGACGTCTTAAGGAACAAGATCCGACAATCGCACCTTGTGGTAAATCTGCAAGCGATGAGTATTTAGTGGAAATAAGAGCGTCACGAGGATCTTCGCGTTTTAATATGACAGGAACACTAAATCCTTCTGGTAACTGGGATGACATTGGAACATCTTTCATCGAATGAACTGCGATATCTGCACGGCCTTCTAGCATCGCAACTTCTAATTCTTTAATGAATAATCCTTTTCCTCCAATCTTACTTAAGGGAGAAGAGAGGAGTTGATCTCCTTTAGTCGTCATTCCTAAAAGTGTGACATCTATCTCAGGAAAATGTTTGAGAAGTTCTGTTTTAACATGATTTGCTTGCCAAAGCGCTAAAGGGCTTTCACGAGTTGCGATAGTTAATTTCATTGATTTATCCTGTTATCTGTTCTGGTTTTGCTGATCTCTTTTATATCGGTCATTTGACGATCAATTATAAATAATTCTTGAATAGCCGACATAGTTTAATCAAAATACCCACTATTTATATAATAATTTGGGTGAAACTTACAGGATTAGCGTAGCATAAAGTGATCTCCGTAGCGCTTTTAAAGGATTAAAAGTCCTAGAGAAAGATGGATGCTTCAAAGATAGGAAATAGAAATGCAAAATATCATTACAGTAGATGGTCCAAGTGGTGTCGGAAAGGGAACGCTTTCTTTAGAACTTGCGAAAAAATTACGTTGGCACTTTTTAGATTCAGGGGCTATTTATCGGGCTTTAGCTCTATATGCTCAGAAAAAATCAGTGGATTTAGAAGCGGAAGAAGCGGTTGCCGTATTAGCGGAGAGTTTGCCATTGACCTTTAAGGTCGAAGGCGATCAATTAGAGATCTATTTAGAGGCAGAAGAGGTTACCCGTTTAATTCGTGCTGAAACTACCGGTAATTCGGCTTCTATTGTGGCAAAACATCCCAAAGTACGAGAGAATTTATTACAAAGACAACAAGATTTTGCCATCATGCCAGGATTAATCGCAGATGGTCGAGATATGGGGACAGTCGTATTTCCTGCGGCGCCTTTAAAATTATTCTTAACGGCTAGCGCTAAAGTTCGGGCAGAAAGACGGCATAAACAGTTGTTAGAAAGTGGTATTTGCGTTAATATAGAGCAAATTTTATCTGAGGTTGAGGCTCGTGATGAGAGAGATCGTTCGCGTAGTGCTTCACCTTTAGTGCCAGCAGAGGATGCGTTGATCATTGATACATCTGATCTTGGCGTGAATGAGGTGTTTGAAAAAGCATGGGATGCGGTGGTAAAAACCTTCCCGGGACTTTAGCATTTATCTTTTTTTATTCTAAGATAGATAAATAGGCACAATATCTGATAAAATAGACAGAATTTGTAGGTCTCACAAAGATCAATTTTTCAAATCACAACTTCTAAAGATTGTGGGCTTGGGGATTGTCTTTGTGTATTTTATTTACTTTAAACAAGTCGTAGATGGGAGATTAAGACAAAATTACACAATGTTTTAATTGATGTAAGTGTTAATCATAAATCCAAAAATATCTATGCATTTTTAATTATATGTCATTAAGTTTTGCAGAATTATTTGAGCAATCAATTGCCGAAGAACAAGCGCGTGAAATCGGTGGAATTATCAAAGCAACGGTTGTTAAAATCGAAAACGGTTTTGTAATCGTTGATGCGGGTCTTAAAAGTGAAGGTCGCATCCCAGCTGAACAATTCCAAGATTTAAATGGTGAGTTAGAAGTTCAGGTTGGCGATAAAGTTGACGTTGTACTTGAGTCACTTGAAGATGGTTTCGGTGAAACTCGTCTTTCACGTGAGAAAGCGAAACGTGCAGAAGTTTGGGCGTTCCTTGAGAAGAAACTTGAAAATGATGAAATCATTAAAGGAATTATCTCAGGTCGCGTTAAAGGTGGATTCACTGTTGATATCGGTACAGAGCGCGCGTTCTTACCTGGTTCATTAGTTGATGTTCGCCCTGTTCGTGATATCGCTTATCTCGAAGGTAAAGAGCTTGAGCTTAAAGTGATCAAACTTGATCAGAAGCGCAACAACATCGTTGTTTCACGTCGCGCGGTACTTGAAGAAGAGTATTCTGCAGAGCGTGAAGAACTCCTCAAAACACTTGAGGAAGGTGATGTGGTTAAAGGGATCGTTAAGAACCTTACAGACTACGGTGCGTTTATTGATCTTGGTGGTATCGATGGTTTACTTCATATCACAGATATGGCGTGGAAGCGTGTTCGTCACCCATCTGAGATCGTAGAGATCAACCAAGAGATCGAAGTGAAGCTTCTTAAATTTGATAAAGAGCGTAACCGTGTATCACTTGGTCTTAAACAACTTGGTGAAGATCCATGGAAAGATATCGCTATGCGCTTCCCAGCGGGCCTCCAAACTAAAGGTAAAGTTACTAACATTACTGATTATGGTTGCTTCGTTGAGATCGAGCCAGGTATCGAAGGTCTTGTTCACGTTTCAGAAATGGATTGGACTAATAAAAACGTTAACCCTTCAAAAGTTGTTACAGCTGGTGAAGAAGTGGGCGTTGTGGTTCTTGATATCGATGAAGAGCGTCGTCGTATCTCACTCGGTATGAAACAATGTATGCCTAATCCATGGTCTGAGTTTGAAGTTAAGTTCAACAAAAACGATAAGATCAAAGGCACCATCAAATCAATCACAGACTTCGGTATCTTCATTGGTCTCGATGGCGGTATTGATGGTCTTGTTCACCTTTCTGATATCTCATGGAGCGTTCCTGGTGAAGAAGCAATCCGTGAATACAGCCGTGGTGATGAGATTGAAGCAATGGTACTTGCTGTTGATTCTGAGCGTGAGCGTATCTCACTTGGTATCAAACAACTTGATCAAGACCCATTCTCTTCATTCTTAGCAGAACATGAGAAAGGTTCACTTGTAAAAGGTATCATTACTGAAGTTGATGCGAAATATGCAGTTGTTGACTTAGGTAACGGTGTTGAAGGTAATCTTCGTGCAGCAGAAATTTCTTCTGATCGCGTAGAAGACGTTCGTAACGTTTATAACGTTGGTGATGAGCTTGAAGCTCGTTTCATGAGCGTTGATCGTCGTAACCGTTCAATCGTTCTTTCTGTGAAAGCAGTAGACGAAGTAAGTGCTCAAGATATTGCTGAATATGCGAACGAGAGCCAAGTTGCAACAACATTTGGTGATCTTTTAAAAGAGCAAATGAAACAACAATAATTTCATTTTTGTAAAAAAATGTTTTTATCAAAAAAGCCGTGAGAAGTACACTTTTCACGGCTTTTTGTTGTAAAGATATTGATTTTAAAACGAAAAACAGAATAATAATAATTCTCTGTTCTTGCTTAATGCGTTGATAGATTGTATTATTTGTCAAATTATATATATATTTACCAAGATTTATTGGAATGCAATTGTAAGTTAAGTCTAGATTTTAAGGAGAAATATCGTGACTAGATCGGAGTTAGTTCAAAGACTCAGTGCTAAATACCCTCATTGTTCATCTACGGAAATTGAAAAGAGTGTTAAGAAAATTTTAGAACACATTACCGATACTCTTGGTGAAGGTGGTCGAATCGAAATCCGTGGATTTGGAAGTTTTTCTGTCCGTTATCGTGAGCCAAAAATTGGTCGTAACCCAAAAACAGGGGATGCGGTAAAATTAAGTGGTAAATATACTACGCACTTTAAACCTGGAAAATTACTTCGCGAAAGAGTTGATGAAAGCCGTGCGGCTTTCCCATTACCAAAATAAGAAGTACCAGATCCAGCAGATTATAGATTAGGGAGATAGGGAAATATAGATGCAAATCTATATTTTATATCCCTACCTAATGAGGTCATTCATTGATCTCTGCCTGTAGGATTTTAAAATACTGAAAGAGCACTTTATCAGGTGCTCTTTTTTTATTGTAGATTGATGTAGAATAGAAGTTATTTGAAAGTGACTAATGAAAGAATAATAATCAATGAGTGAAACAGCATCTGTCTCGGATAAAGAGATCTATTTTATTATTCCTGCTGCTGGCGTGGGAAGTCGTATGGGGGCTGAAATCCCTAAACAGTACTTAGAAATTGCCGGTGAAACGATTTTAACGCACACCTTAAAGCTGTTTATTTCTGTGCCGGAGATAAAAGGGGGGGTGGTTGCGCTCTCATCTGAAGACTCAACTCCTTTGACAATCCAACATGAGAGATTGTGGTGTGTTGAAGGCGGCAAAACACGCACAGATTCTGTTGCGGCAGGGCTAAATTTTCTTTTAGATAAACTATTGTCCGAAGGGAAGGATTTACAAAATATATGGGTGGCGGTCCATGATGCAGCAAGACCTGGGCTGACCTCACAAGAGCTCTCTCTCTTTTTGCAAACGGTCATGAGTGAGCTTCCAGTTGGAGGCGCAATAATGGCTCTTCCCGCGCAGGATACTATTAAGTTGGTGAAGGATGGTCAGATCTCAAAAACATTGAATCGTGATCATATTTGGTTGGCACAGACCCCCCAAATGGCACCAATAGAGATCTTGTTAAGTGCTACTAATAAAATTCAACAAGATCGTGCAAATGTCACAGATGAAGCATCGGTTTTAGAGTATAATGGCTACTTTCCAAAAGTTTATCGAGGATATCATCATAATTTTAAGATTACCTATCCAGAAGATCTTAAATTGATGAGCCTCTATTTTAGTGAGAGAGAAAAATGCGAATAGGATTTGGCTTTGATGTTCATACCTTTAAAGACGGTGATCACTTAATGTTGGGTGGCGTTAAAATTCCATTTCATAAAGCATTTAAAGCCCATTCAGATGGGGATGTCGTGTTGCACGCTTTAACCGATGCGATCTTAGGTGCTGTGAAGTTAGGGGATATTGGAACACTGTTTCCAGATACTGATCCTGCCTACAAAGATGCAGATAGCCGAAAGCTTTTAGTTCAAGCTTACCAATGGGTGCTTGATCGCGGTTATGAGATTGGCAATATCGATATTACGATTATGGCAGAGCAACCAAAAATCCTACCGCATCGGGAAGCTATTGAGCGAGTGATTGCTGGGGATCTGCTCATTAGTCAAAATGATATTAATGTTAAAGCAACAACGATGGAAAAGTTAGGCTTTGTAGGGCGTGAAGAAGGAATTGCGGCGCAAGTTGCAGTCCTTTTAAAACGGAAGTAACCTTAAGGGTCGACCAAGCAATTGTATAAAAATTTACAAAACGCAGGGAATGCGTTTTAACTGATAGAAAATAGGGAAGAAGATCTTCTTCTTTCATCTAATTGAAGATAGGACTGAGTAGAGTATGCAACAAAAAAGAGATATTTTTGTCACAAACGCACTGCCATTTGCGAATGGTGATATTCACCTTGGGCACCTTTTAGGATATGCTCAAGCAGATATTTGGGTGCGTTTCCAACGAATGCGTGGGAACAATGTCTACTACATCTGTGCGGATGATACGCATGGAACACCTATCATGCTGAAAGCAGATCAATTAGGAATTACTCCTGAAGAGTTGATTGCGAAAGCACATGCGGCACACTTAAATGATTTTGATCGTTTTCACATTGATTTTGATAATTATTACACAACGCACTCAAAAGAGAATCAGGCGCTTGTGGAAGAGATCTATTTAACGCTTCAAGAAAATGGTTTAATTGAAACGAAAACCATTGAGCAGTTCTATGATGAAGAACGAAAAATGTTTTTGCCAGATCGTTTTATTAAGGGCGAATGTCCAAAATGTCATGCGAAAGATCAATATGGTGATAACTGCGAATCTTGTGGTGCGACTTATCGACCCACTGAACTGATTAATCCTTTCTCGGCAGTAACAGGTAAAACACCTGTGATGCGCCCTTCGGAGCATTTCTTCTTTAAACTGTCAGATCCACGTTGTGTAGAATTCTTACGTGAGTTTTTAGAAGATAAAGAACGATTACAACCTGAAGCGGCGAATAAAATGCGTGAATGGATTGGTGAAGAGGGGGATTGTAAGCTTTCGGATTGGGATATCTCTCGCGATGCTCCTTATTTTGGTTTTCCAATTCCTAATGCAGAGAATAAATATTTTTATGTTTGGTTAGATGCTCCTATTGGATATTTTGCCTCATTTAAGAATTATTGCGATAAAACGGACGGGATTGATTTCGAGAGTTTTATTAAGAAAGAGAAAGCGGCAGCTGCAAAAACAGAGATGGTGCATTTTATTGGAAAAGATATCATGTATTTCCACACGCTTTTCTGGCCGGCAATGCTTAATTTTTCAGGGCATCGAGTACCGTCACAATATGCAATTAATGGTTTCTTAACGGTTGATGGCTCGAAGATGAGTAAATCTCGCGGAACATTTATCACGGCTAACTCTTATCTTGATCAGAGCTTAGACCCTGAGTGGTTGCGTTACTACTTTGCTGCAAAATCTAATGGTGCAATTGATGACTTTGATTTAAATCTTGATGATTTCGTGAACCGTGTTAATGCAGATCTTGTCGGGAAATATGTCAACATTGCGTCTAGAACGAGTCGCTTTATCGCAAAAGAGTTTGAGAATGAGTTAGGGAATATTGCGACGGAATCTGAAGCGCTTATTACTTCCATTATTGCTCGTTCAGAAGCGATTAAAGCAGGTTACGAAAGTCGAAATTTTGCATTAGCACTTCGTGAAATCTCTGCTGCTTGTGATGATGTTAATGAGCATTTTGACCAGATGAAACCTTGGGAAATTGCTAAAGATGAATCAAAACGTCAGTTGTTACAGGATCTTTGTACAGGTTACTTGGAGTGCTTTAGATTACTATCGCTCTATTTAAAACCGGTATTACCGATTGTGGCTGGAAAAGTTGAAAGTTTCTTAAATATTGCGCCACTTTCATTTGATGCGTTGACATCACCTTTGCAGAAAGGTCATAAGATTGGTGATTATACTCATTTGATGACGCGTTTGAACCGTAAAGATCTTGATAAATTAATTGAGGCGAATAAAGAAGCATTAGCCGTTGTTCGTCATGATGCGGCGGATCAAAAGGGCGCAGATAATGTTAAACAAGCGCAAGAAGTTGCTGCTAAAGAGAGCAATGATTATATCTCTATTGATGATTTTGGAAAGATAGATCTGCGTCTAGGAAGAGTACTCTCTTGTGATTTTATTGAAGGTGCTGATAAGCTTTTAACATTCCAAATTGATTTAGGAGAGGAGAAGCCTCGTACAATCTTCTCTGGTATCCGCAAGTTTTATGAAGATCCCGCAGCATTGATTGGCACGTATGTGATTGTGGTAGCTAATTTAGCGCCTCGTAAAATGCGCTTTGGAGTGAGTGAAGGCATGATTCTTTCTGCTTCAACGAAAGATCAGTTAACCTTGTTAACAACGCTCGGAGAGTTAACGCCGGGAGCGAAGATCTCTTAGTTTTCTGCTGAACAGATCATAGGATATTAATTTTAAAGAGAAGCGAGTCTTGAGATATCAAGACTCGCTTTTTTATTCACCTCTTGAGGTTATAACCGCATGACCATGGGAGACTGAAATGTATTGGAGATCTATCGTGCTAGGATACATTTCTAAATATGATAATGAGGGGATAAGGTCAAAAGGTGGATAAATAAAATATATAAAATATTAAAATATTTTAATATTGGTGAAGATGACTTTCTTAAAAGAGATGATCCTTCAATAGATATTTATAAAAATTTCGAAAGGACCATCACTCAGAGATTTTGATTAAAGTGTGATGAACGCACTAGCAATGCCAAAGTAGATGAAAACACCGACAATATCACAGATAGAGGTGATAAGAGGTCCACTTGCTGTTGCCGGGTCCATTTTCAACTTACTGAAGACGAAGGGTAACGAGAGACCGATGAGGCTTCCGATCATGACCACAAAAATCATCGTGAGCGCAACAATAAAGGCGATTTCAAATCCCCCACGATACATTCCTACGAGCGCCACTGCTAGTGCCATAGTAAAACCTAAGAGTGCCGAGATTATCGTCTCTTTACCAATCATTCTAAACCAGTCCTTGATACGAACTTCTCCTAGAGCCATCGCTCGGATAACTAGTGTTGCTGACTGAGCGCCGGCATTACCACCACTATCAACAAGAAGAGGCAAGAAGAATACGAGCGCGACATTACTCTCAATCAGATCTTCATAGGAGGCAATCCCGGCACCCGAGAAAACGTTCATGAAAACGAGTACGACAAGCCAAGCAATTCGTTTGCGGTATAGTAGGCTGATGGTCGCTGTTAAAAGATTTTGGTTGTCGAGCTGGTCACTTTTGATCGATGCCATACGATAGACATCCTCAGTGCCTTCTTGCTCTATGACATCTAAAATTTGATCAATATGGATCACGCCAAGGAGATGTCCTGACTCTGCAACAACAGGGATTGTCACAAGCTCTGTTTGCTGGAATAGTTGTGCAACTTCCTCTTGGTCAATAGAGGTTGAGACTTTTTTGAGTTTGGTCTTCATAACACTAGAGAGTGCTTCATCACCTTTTGCGGAAAGAAGTTCTCGAATCGCAACGACACCCACAAGAATTTTATCCTCATTAAGAATATAGACGTAGTGGATATCTTCTCGTTGATAGAGATTTTTCCGAAGATAGTTGATAGCTTCATCAACAGTTTGATGCATATCTAGTGTGATAAAGTCATTGGACATGAGCGAACCCGCTGTCTCAATTCCAAATTTCATGTTGCGGTCTTGAATCACCATTTTTGCTTAACTCCTTATCTTTTATTTTCATAAAACGACAGTAATTTCATTGCTGTCTTCGATATATTTTGTTAAGCGCGGCAGTGCGCGGCAGCCGACGCTGGTATCCACTTCTAAAGAGCTTATAGATGATCAGTCTATTTTAAGATCAAAAAAAACACCCAACCACAGTTGTGAGGAGGGTGTTTTTTGCAAGCACGCATAAACAGACGGCGCGATGCACAGATCTCTCCTCTTTCGTAAAGTTTTAGCACTATATGGCATGGGAATACTCTCCCGGCTACATTAGATACTGCCTTAGCTCGACAGTTTCTGCTGACCCATTGGTGTCTCTCGACGTTTCTGGGCAGTAGCTTACCTCCATATAGGAGCCTCACCTAACGAGGATAGTTAGCAATATTTTGCTAACCCAAAATAATTTGTTGAGCGCATTGTTACCCAAAAATTCCTAATTAGCAAATAATTTTGCTTGTAAATTTTTTTTGTTTCGTAAAAGTTCTTATTCTAATGCAGATTATAAAAGTGATTTATAAGCTCAAAACCAACGATAATTTTACAATGGTATTGTCAGAATATTTCAGTTTTATTTGGATAACAAGGAAAGATAATTATTTTTATAAATATTACTATTTAATTGTTTTTGCTAAGTTTTTCGTTTGCTGGGCAAAAGAGAAGAGGGTTTGTTTAGTTATTTCTCAAGGTATGAGAAACCATTTTGAGAATTAAAATTTCTATATTATTGTCATGAATCTCTGTGTTAAAAAATTGTCACATTAATAAGGATTGTTTATGGCAAATAATGCTACCGCTACTAAGAAAAAAGGGTTCTTAAATGCTGTTGAGCGTTTTGGAAATACCATGCCAAGCGTTACGATGCTGTTTATTTATGCATTAGTAATTTGTTGGGTGCTCTCTTTTCTCCTCTCTTTTATCGACTTTGATTACTATCTTCCCTCACATGTAGAGGGGGTATTACCGCAAAAAATCGAAGTCTTAAATCTCTTTACTTATGAACGTATTGTCACGTTTATCATCTCCACGGTGAAGAATTTTATGAGCTTTCCCCCCTTAGGAATTACGATTGTAGCAACACTAGGCATAGGGATTGCTGAGAAGAGTGGGTTTATTAATACTGCTTTAAAAAAATTATTAAGTTTTATTTCTCCGCAGTTTTTAACTCCCACTGTTGCGTTTGTGGCGGTCGTTGCACATATTGTTTCAGACTCGGCCTATGTGGTATTAATGCCGGTAGCTGCACTCATGTTTTATGCGAAAGGTCGACATCCTCTAGCCGGTATTTCAACAGCTTTTGCCGGGCTTGCCGGAGGATTTAGTGCGAGTTTCTTGCCTTCCAAAATTGATCCTATCATGCAGAGTTTTACCCAAGATGCGGCGCGTATTGTGAATCCTACTTATGATGTAAACGTTTTGGCGAATTACTTTTTAAGCTTTGGTAGTACCTTTGGGGTGATTTTGATGTGTTGGTTTATTACGGAAAGGATTGTAGAACCTTGGCTCAATAAAAACTGTCCTCTAGATAATCAGATCTCTGATGAAGAGACTAAAGAGCTCTCAGAAGTAACTGCACTAGATCAAAAGGGGTTCCGTTGGGCTGGATTATCCGTGATTGCAATGATTGCGATTATTACCCTTCTACTGATACCGGAGAGTTCACCTCTTCGTGCAGAGGATGGAAGTATGACAAGCTCTCAAGCAGGAATTATGCAGATGATCGTGCCATTAATCCTGATTTTCTTTGCCGTTCCCGGCATTATCTTTGGATTTATTACTCGATCATTTACCTCTAGCAATGATGTGATTAAAGCGATGGAAGATATTCTTAAATCTTTGATTCCTTTTATTGTCTTTGCCTTTTTTGCTGCGCAATTTCTCTACTCCTTTAATGTTTCGAATATTGGGAAATTGATCGCTCTTGCCGGCGCAGATATGTTAACAACACTGAAGTTTCCGGCGGAACTTACTGTGCTGTTAGTGATAGCACTTGTGGGGATAGTGAATATTCTCATCACCTCAGCAACTTCAAAGTGGGCGATTATGGCGCCGGTTTTGGTTCCGATGTTAATGGCCGTAGGAATCTCACCAGAGTTAACGCAAGCTGCTTTTAGAATTAGTGATTCTGCTGTGAATGTGGCAACGCCGATGTTCCCCTTTTATCCATTAATTATCATGTATTGTGCTCGTTATTATAGTAAAGCAGGGGTGGGAACGCTTTGCTCAATGATGATCCCTTATACTGCGGGGTTATTTTTGGTCTTAACATTAACGCTCTATGCTTTTTGGTGGTTGAATATTCCTTTAGGTTTTGAAAGTGTCTATACGATTCCGGTAATGACGACCATAATGCCGTAAAATGGGTTCATCAGATAGTCATCTATTGAACAGAATCTATTATTATGATGGTACTGCCTTATGATAGCTTCAGGCTGCTATTACAATGAATTGACGGCGAGCATGGGCTTGCCTATAAAGGAGATAAATAATGTCATTAGGACAGAGATTAACGGAAAGATTTTTCAGATATTTAGCAATTGAAAGCCAAAGTTGTGCGCAATCTTCGACTGTTCCTTCGACCTTAAGTCAATGGGATATGGTAAGAGTATTGGCTGCGGAGTTAAAAGAGTATGGCTTACAAGATGTTCATATTGATGAACATGGTGTCTTAACTGCTTTTCGTCCGGGAACAATTCAAGGGGTTCCTACCGTTGGGTTTATCACGCATGTTGATACCGTGGATGTGGGATTGTCGCCTAATATCTTTCCACAAGTATTATATTATGAAGGGACGGATCTTTGCCTTAATCCATCGGAAAATATTTGGTTTAAATCTGCAGAGCATCCAGAAGCTGAGCGTTACATCGGCGAAGAGATAATCTTCAGTGATGGTACCAGTGTATTAGGTGCGGATAATAAAGCGGCAGTAACTTGTGTGATGGAGCTTGTGAAGCAACTAGCTGACTCAAAAATGGATTGTGGTGATCTTTATGTGGCATTTGTGCCGGATGAAGAGATTGGTTTGCGTGGTGCAAAAGTGATGGATCTTGATCGATTTAAGGTAGATTTTGCTTATACAATTGATTGCTGTGAAGAGGGTGAAATTGTTTATGAAACCTTTAATGCCGGCTCTGCAAATATCAAAATTGAGGGTATCACAGCACATCCGATGTCCGCAAAAGGGGTTTTGGTAAATCCGCTTCGTGTAGCTCATGATTTAATGGATTGCTTTGATCGTTTTGATACGCCGGAACATACGGATGGTCGAGAGGGCTATTTTTGGGTCACAGCGCTCAATGGAACGCCGAATGAGGCTCTCATGAATATTAATATTCGTGATTTTGATCGTGTAAATTATCAAACTCGCAAAAAGCATATAGAGGAATCTGTCGCGCTTGTTGCAGGTATGCATCCACGAGCGACGATTGAATGCACCATTACGGATGTTTATAGCAATATTGTAGATTCCATGGGAGAGGATCAAACGGCGTTAGATATCTTATTCACTTCTTTTGAAGCATTAGCCATCGAGCCAAAGGTTATACCTATGCGTGGTGGAACAGATGGCTCGGCACTTTCAACACGTGGTATTTTTACCCCTAATTATTTCACAGGGGCTCTAAACTTTCATTCTCGTTTTGAATTCTTACCGATCTCTGCATTTGAAAAGAGCTTTAATGTGACGAAGAAGATTGTTGAACTCGTGAGTCAACATCAAAATAAGTAGGGTATGTTAAAGAGTTTTTACTTATCAAAAGTAATCCCCAATTTCTGTGGATAAGTTTTGTGATAAGAAACGGGTAAGATGGGAAAAGAAGAAAGAGCCCCGATAAAATGGGGCTCCTTTATTTTTGTTTAAAATTTATGCGTTGAATATTTGCAGAATTTACTTCTGTAGATTTTTGGCTTGTATCTCGTTTGGGGTAGTTTTTGGAGAAACCATACTGCTGCATGATGCTTGAGCACCACAACCAGTTTTTGAGGAGCTACAGCCACTACACCCCTTCTTCTTGACGATCTTAAAGTAAATATAGAGACAAGCGAGAAAAAAAAGGCTAAAAATAAATATGATGTCTAACATAAGAATTACTCTTTTTTCATCTCTTTTGCTTGAATCCAGATGACGGCATCTTGACTCATCTCTTTATCCTTAAACTCTGTATCAGGGCCAATTCCGACAGCGGCAAATCCCCACCAGCCAGCTTTAGGAATTGTAAAGTTGAAGACGCCATTTTTATCTGCTTTCACAATGAGCGTCACAAAGCTATCTTGTGGGGCTTGATATTTTAAGGGACCCATCTTGTTATTGTTGATATCAATATCCGCATTGAGATACTCAATTTCAACTTCAGCAAAAGGGACTGGATTGCCTTCGCTCATCACAATACCGGAGAAGTTTGAATGTTCCCAAAGTGCATAGGGTTTTGTTAAAGGAACAATTTCTGCTTTTAATCCTAATTCACTATCCCAATCTGTTGGCATACCGGCAACGTTCACCATGACCTTGGTAATTTGTTGGATATAAACATCTTCGTTGTTTTCAAAATAGGGAGTAGGTGTTAAAACGAAAAGGTGATCTCCCATGCCACGAACCCGATAATCAGCCTCAAAGGCTGTGGCGCTATTGCTATTTCCTATCCAAGTTATGGGTTTTAATGTATCAAGAAGATCTGTTTGTTGACCCTTGTGAATGACATAGAAAGACTCTGGCGTCATCATCTCCATGGTATGTTCGTCAGCAAAGGGGTGGTTAAATACTGCTTTTAAAGGAATGGTAGCACCTTGATTAAGTGCTAACTCTGGTGTGTATAACATTTGGAAGTGTGCTTGGGCTGATCCGGTGGCAAAGGTGAGGAGCATGGCGCTGATAGTGATAATTTTTTTCATTATGGTGATACCTAAAAATGATTAGAGGATGATGAGAATAGTGAATAAAGGCCCATGTTGATGCTCTTGCTAAGTGGAAAGGCAAAGCATCAAAGCGAGAGAGCCTTTATTTAAAATGCTAATTAATATTGCTACCCTTGATGATGATTTGGTGTCCATCACCGGCATCAAAGACTGCATTAAAGTCTCCTTCAGGTTTTTCGAAGTTGACGCTATTGAGTTCGTCAAATTTCTCTTCAATCACTTTTTGTCCATTTTGCTCGACATAAAAATTGACACCGCTTGCGCTACTTCCATCACTGAACCCGCCTTCGCAGGTGATGGTATCATCACCTTCATCAAAGCATGAGAGCAGAGCCGTATGAGCAAATGCTGCGGGGGTTAGAGTGATCAGTGTTAACGATAAAAATACTTTTTTCATGAAAAATTCCTTTTTAGAATTATTAGTGAAGATGATAAGTTGCATTGATGATGACAATGCTTTCGAAATCATTGAAGGGGCTATGGGGAAGGTGGTTGTAATATGGACCTTCGAGCAATGAGGTTGCGGATTTTAGCGAGGAGAGATGGCGTCATAAATCCTAGGATGATAGTGATTGAGACAATGGTGGTGTAAAAATATCCCATCGCCTGTAATCCACTCCAGTGAAAGTGGCTGCCGAGTGTAAAAAAGATTGAGGCAAAGAGTAAGCCTAAAATGAAAGGCATAAAGATGGCGGTAACCATGAGTTTGTAAGATTGGACATTCAGTTTTAGGACTACCATTGAGGCAATGCAAGGGGGCGTAAATATCATAAATATCAGCATCGCAACGGCATGTAGTGCATTATATCCAGCTTCACGGCTACCAAAGGCTTCTTCAGGGCGTTCTGCTTTGCCATTTTCATAAATTGAGCCAATTGTGGCTACGGCACTTTCTCTTGCGGCAAAGGAGCTGAGGAATGCGACATTAATTCTCCAGTCAAATCCAGCCCATTGTGTCACGGGCTCAAGCGCTCGACCGAACATCCCTAAGAAGGAGTTTTCGATCCGCTCATTTTTGATCTCATTTTGTAGAAGCTGTCCTTTTTGGGTAAGCAATCGGATCTGCTTATTAATCTCTCTTGCCTCTTTATGATCAGGCTTAATGAAGGGGAAGAGTGTTGGATATTTTTCTGCAAATTTCTCTTCTACGGCTTTCGCTTTTGCAGATGATTGGGCTGCTGCCATTCTTTCTGAACGATATTGTTGATTGATATTGATTAAATCCATCACAACAGCACGATCACTGACTTTAGCAAAGTAAGGTGATTTTTGAAT
>JASLEF010000101.1 GCA_030151245.1 Ignatzschineria sp.
ACATCTCGTGGAAGAACTTCTGAGTAATCAGGTACTAATAATACGTCATCAAAGGTTAAACCTTTTTCCATAATTCTAAGCATAGTGTCTCTCTCCAGAACGCCAATTTAAAAAGTGGCTTATTCTAACACAAAAAAAGCAGGAATACCTAGATTTTATCAGGGATTTGAGCATTTGGTTTTTTTTGATATAATGATCAACGGCGCCTATAAAAATGACCTTTGAGGAGTTAATAAAAAGCATGAACCTTCCAAGCCTCATCACGTGGTCTCGCGTGGTTGCGATTCCAGTCTTTATCCTATGTTACTTCCTGCCGACTCCCCATAAGAATCTAGTACTCTCTCTCCTATTTATGGCGGCGTCTTTCACAGATTGGTTAGATGGATACCTTGCCCGAAAGTGGAATCAAACTTCGAGTTTTGGCGCATTTTTAGACCCTGTTGCGGATAAATTATTAGTCGCCGTGGCGCTTATTGCGATTATTGATCATCATCCTGGACAATGGTATCTCACCCTTTCGGTCATGATTATTATTAGCCGAGAAATTACCATTTCAGCACTTCGTGAATGGATGGCTAGCATGGGAGAACGTGGGGTTGTTGCTGTTTCTTGGATTGGTAAATGGAAAACAGCTTTCCAAATGGGCGCTATCACCTTTCTGCTCTATGAGCAAAACCTCTTAGGACTCCCACTCTTTAATATTGGTCTTATTTTCTTGGTGATTGCGACATTCCTTACATTATGGTCGATGATTCAATACCTCTACTCCACTTGGCAAGTTTTACGAGTGAAGTAAACTCAATACCGAAAAACTTCCTATCAACATTGAATTATCCCAACAAACCCCATTGATAAAGTGGGGTTTTTCGTAAGGTCTCTTCAGGAACTTCATAAAAGTTATCACATACCACTCATCTTTTTGTTTAAAAAATAAATGATGATGACGATGATAACTCTTCGTACAATAGATCAAAAACAGAGAGCTATTGACGGTTGCTACACAAAACTTCAAAAAAACTTTTTTAGCCAATATATTTAATACTCAAAGGTTACCACGTCACCTCACTCATTAATCTATTTTCGGCAATACTCACAAAGGAGCCATTATGAAAACACATCATCAATCGGTTTATCAGCAATTTGACGAACAAGCAAACTCTTACCTAACAAGCGCCGTTCATGCGAGTGGCGAAGATCTGCAGGCGCTCGAGAAATATCTCCTCAATAGTGAACATTCGAAAGTGCTTGATTTAGGTTGCGGTGCCGGTCACGTGAGCTTTACTATTGCCGAGAAAGTGAAATCCGTGACTGCCTTTGATCTCTCAGACTCCATGCTAGAAGTCGTTTCCTCCACAGCAAAAGAACGCAACCTGCATAATATTTCCATCATGAAAGGTAACGTGGAATCTCTCCCCTTTGAGAATCAAACCTTTGATCTTGTTATTAGCCGCTATTCTGCACATCATTGGCACGATGTCGAACAAGCATTACGCGAGGTTCGTCGTGTATTAAAACCAGGTGGACGCGCCATTTTTATTGATGTCGTTTCTCCCGGTCATCCTGTTTTTGACCTTTACTTGCAAACGGTTGAAGTGCTTCGAGATACCTCTCACGTTCGTGATTATCCTGCAGGAGAATGGTCTACCATGTTTAATCATGCCAGATTATTTTTAAAAAATATCGAGAGTTTCCGCCTACGATTAGAGTTCACCAGTTGGGTTGAAAGAATGCGTACCCCACAAGTTTTGGTCGATGCGATTCGTGCCTATCAAACCACCTTAAGCCATGATATTAAAGAATACTTTGAGATTGATGAACATGGCTCTTTTACCTCAGATGTGATGCTCTTTGAACTTCATAAATAAAAATTAAGAGAATAAATATGCCAGAAATCACCATTCAAAAGGCCCATCTAGACGATGTTCATCAATTACAAGCGATTGGCAAACAGACATTCTTTGCAACGTTTTCAGATACCAGTTCTGCTGAAGATATGGCTCGATATTTAGAAGAAGGATTTTCTTTAGATAAACTCACGACAGAATTACAAAATCGAGACTCTGAATTCTATTTCGCCAAACAAAATGATCAAACCATTGGCTACCTGAAACTCAATTTTGAACTGTCTCAAACAGAGCTTCAGGATAACAAAGCGATGGAAATTGAAAGAATCTACCTCTTAGATAAGTTTCATGGTAAAAAAATAGGATTAACACTCTACAACAGAGCGCTAGAAATTGCCCAACAAAGAAATATCGATTATATCTGGCTGAGTGTTTGGGAAAACAACTTTAAAGCCCTTAACTTTTATAAAAAACAGGGCTTTATTGAATTTGATCAGCATATCTTTAAATTAGGCAATGATGAGCAGACAGATATTTTGATGAAATTATCACTCAATAGCCATTCATAATCTAGTCGATAACGAAATCGGTTTTAAATTATCTAAGTTAAAAATTATTTTAAAAGCGGATGCGTCGCTAGAGAGAATGTTTGCATACTTTTAGTGATCGCATACCAGCAGTTGTAACAATGATTCTTAAAGCGAAATATCTATAAATTACTGGGCTACACCTTTCTTTTTAAAGCCATACGCAACTTAGATAGATACTCGTAATTTTTTTAGGAATTTCGTGCCGGCAATGGCGATCATTTTTCTCAATAAAAATGACTCTATTCAATCTTTAATATTCGATATTCGATATTCGATATTTGATATTCGATATTTAATATCTCTAAATATCTCTAAAAAAACCTAGCAATCATCGGTTACTAGGTTTTTCTTTTCTCGCCATAATTTAAAATTTTAAAGCTGCTTTTGTACGAATTCTCTTAAAGCCTTTTCTACAAACAGCGTATCTCGCAAATAGTCCGAAGAAACTTTAGTCCCAAGTAACTTCTCAATCGAAAACTGACTGGAAATAACCTCCTCTCGCAGCGAAATCATCAAATCATTCAAAAGTGACAGATAATACGGCGCACCGAAACCTCTTCCCGATAAGGATGCAAAGCGAATCACAAAGCCATCATCAAGTGCTATCTTCTCTACTTCACCATATAACACGAAGGAAAAATGCTCTTTCTCGATTGTCACTAGATGCGGCATCGATTCAATGCCGGTATTATCGTGTTGATCATGAGAAATCATCATTTCAGCATCGAGGTAATCTGGTTCCAACATCGACGCGATATACGAGTTATAAAGATTATACTCCCCATACCAACTTACCGGCTTTCCTGTAGCGATATTTTGAATAAATTCAATGGCTGCCCCCAACATTTCACCCGCGGCAAAAATTTCTTCTTCAGTCGTATAACGACCAACACTTATGCGCACTGATGACAACGCACGTTTTAAATCGTAACCCATTTCTGTCAGAACATAAGATGGTAGTGAGCTATCACTATTACAGGCCGAACCTTTCGCGATTGCTAACTTCGGTGTTAACGCCATTAAGGTATCGGCATGCACATCTGGAATATAGAGGTTCAAAACGCCGGGCTCACGATGCCCCTTTAAGTTCCCGCTATTGACTTCAATACCGTAAGGCAGCAATCGTTGTACTAAATAGCCCTCTAGTTTTGCTAAACGATGGCGCTCATCAACCCAACTTTCTCTGATAATTTCGAGCGCTTTCGCAAAGCCGGCAATTCCTTCATTCGGCATTGTGCCGGCACGAAGTCCTAATTGTCCGCCGCTACCATCAATCAAGGGAGTCATTGGCAGTTTTGGAAAACTCCGGCGATAGAGCAAACCTATCGATTTGGGACCATAACATTTGTGGGCAGAAATACTCACCAAATCAAATTGCGACGCATCAAATTGAAAATGAGGCGCCGCTTGTGTCGCATCTACATGAATAGGAATTTTATGTTTGCGAGCCATCTTCGCAATCGCTTCTACCGGTAATTTATCCCCTGTTTCATTATTCACCCAAATGAGTGAAATCATCGCCGTATCGTCCGTAATCGCCGCTTCGATCATTTCTGCCGTAATGAGACCTTCTTCATTAGGTGCAACAAATTGTCCACGAAAGCCCTCTTTCATTAAAGCCTGAACCGTATTAATCGTCGCTTTATGCTCAATCGTTGAGGTAATAATGCTCTTTTTCTTCTGTGCATGCAGTACACCTTTTAGCGCATGATTAATCGATTCTGTAGAACCGCTAGTGATAATAATTTCATCACGAGTCACATTAAAATGTGCGGCAATTGAATCCAAATCATCATTCACTTTTTGAGAAGTGATCACGCCAAGTTCATGCGGACTACTGACATTTGCCCAATCCGTTTCCATGCTACCCACCATCGCTTCAATCACCTTGGGATCAACAGGTGTTGTTGCGGCATAATCAAGATAGATCATGTTTGAAAATTGCGGTTTAGAAGGCAATGAAGACTGCTTTCCTTCTGCCGATAATTGATTGCCAGCAGCGAAGTGACGCTCTTTCATAAATGCTTCTAAACCTAAACCTTCTAAATCAATTTTCATAT
>JASLEF010000253.1 GCA_030151245.1 Ignatzschineria sp.
TCAGTAAAACAATTAAGCAGCTTCTGCTTCTTTCTTGTCTCTTACTGAAGCTAAAGTTGCTGCAAGCTTCTGAACTGGTGCTTTTAATACCGCTAAGAACATAGAGATCGCCTCTTCCTTCGTTGGAAGTGATGCGATTGCTTTCAATTCTGAACCGTCGTAAACTGCGCCGTCATGTGCAATTGCTTTAACAACTAACTTCTCATTCGCTTTTTCCTTAAGGAAAGTGTGAATAACACGTGCACCAGCAACTGGATCTTCCTCGTTCATAGAGAAAGCCATGATGATTGGCCCAACAAGACTTGGAATTGCATCTTCAAACTGAGTGTCTTTTAATGCAAGTCTTGCTAATGTATTTTTCACAACACGGATATCAACATTTGCTGATCTTGCCGCATTACGAAGAGATGTAATCTGAGCTACCGTAAGCCCGTGGTATTCTGAAAGTACTAATGAGTGAGCACCATTTGCTACCCCATTAACTTCTTGAACCACAACTTGTTTACTTTGCAAAGAACTCATTTTTCACCTTTACATTTTTGGTAATTTCTTACCACCTACAAACCCAAGCTTTTACACTTGGCCCTACGGTAACCCTAATTTAGAACCACCGTCTACGTAGACAACAAACTCATTGTAATTAAGCTCCTTTGGCGTACCGCAGGAGCATCTACGGTCTTAGACTCACCTTTAATTAAAATAATCTAATCAAAAGATAAGTTCGTATTCTTTATAAATACTTATACTGACGCTAAATCAACAACAATACCAGGACCCATAGTCGTAGATACTGTTAATTTTTTAAGATAAACGCCTTTTGCTGAAGCTGGCTTCAAACGTGTTACTTCTGCGATTAACGCTTTTAAGTTGCCACGGAGTTTTTCAACATCGAAGTTTGCTTTACCGATTCCAGCGTGAACAATACCCGCTTTATCAGTACGGAAACGTACTTGACCTGATTTTGCATTCGTTACAGCAGTTGCAACGTCAGGTGTTACAGTTCCAACACGTGGGTTAGGCATTAAACCACGTGGACCTAATACTTGACCTAATTGACCTACAACACGCATAGCATCTGGAGTTGCGATTACTACGTCGTAGTTCAAATCGCCACCTTTCATACTTTCAGCTAAGTCTTCGAAACCAACAACGTCAGCGCCAGCGGCTTTAGCTGCTTCTGCATTTGCACCTTGTGCAAATACTGCAACGCGAACATCTTTACCAGTTCCGTTAGGCATCACTGTTGCACCACGTACAACTTGGTCTGATTTACGTGGATCAACACCAAGATTTAATGCAACTTCGAAAGACTCTTCAAATTTAGCTGCTGGTACTTTACCAAGTAACTCAACCGCTTCATCCAAAGTATATACTTTTGTAGAATCAACTAATTCTAAAATCGCTTTTTGTTTTTTAGTTAACTTAGCCATCTTACACGCCCTCCACTTCGATACCCATTGAGCGCGCACTACCTGCAATGATTTTCACTGCTGCATCAAGGTCAGCTGATGATAAATCTGGCTCTTTAGTTTTAGCAATCTCTTCTAATTGCGCACGATTAACCTTACCCACTTTTTGAGTATTTGGTTTCGGGCTACCAGATTTGATTCCAGCTGCCTTCTTAAGAAGGTATGCTGCTGGTGGAGTTTTTGTGATAAATGTAAATGAACGGTCACTATAAACAGTAATCACAACAGGAATAGGCATACCTACTTCTAACTGTTGAGTTGCTGCGTTGAACGCTTTACAGAATTCCATGATATTCACACCATGCTGACCAAGAGCTGGACCGATTGGTGGTGATGGATTCGCTTTACCTGCAGCTACCTGCAAGTTGATATAAGACATTACTTTTTTTGCCATGAGGCGATACTCCTATTGATGGGTCAAACGCATTCCTGCTCCCCAGTTTTAAAAGACTCAGTATTGTACCACTATTTTTTAGTAGCAGCAATAATAAAATCTCTAGATACTACCGACCGTCGTCTAATGTAATATCTAGAGATTTATTTTCTGACAGTAGAAAGCTTAATAAATCGCTTAATAAACCTCTTCACAAATTCAAAAACTTCCATATAACTATCTGTTATATCTGTTAAAATTAAAAGTTTTAAATTTTTTCAACCTGACTAAATTCAAGATCAACAGGCGTTGCACGACCAAAGATCATGACTGACACTTTAATTCGACCTTTCTCAGAATCCACTTCTGTAACAGAACCATTAAACTCATTAAATGGGCCATCAATAACGCGAACTTCCTCACCCACCTCATAGAGCACTTTAAGTCTAGGACCCTCTTCCGCCTGTGCAATACGATTTAAGATTGAATTTGCCTCACGCTCAGAGATAGGACTTGGACGATCACTCTTACCACCCACAAAACCGATCACTCGCGGCACACTATTCACAAGATGCCAAACCTCTTCATCCATATCCGCTTGAATTAAAACATATCCAGGGAAGAATTTACGCTCACTCTTGCGACGCTTACCATCTTTTACTTCCACGACTTCTTCTGTCGGCACTAAAATCTCGCCAAACTTCGACTCAAAGCCTTCACGAGCAATATACTCATGCAGCGCACGAACAACTTGTCCCTCGTACCCAGAATAAGCTTGTATCACATACCAATGCATATTTTTCTCCTACGAAAACGACAATATAAACGAGATAATATTTTTAATAATAAAATCAACAAACATTAAGAATAACAATGTGACAACCATCACGATCAACACAAGAATTGTCATCTTACGAGTCTCGTCCATCGTTGGCCATACCACACGACGAAGCTCCATTCTCGCTTCTTTAAAAAAGACAATCAAATTCTTTCCGCTTGGTGACACAAAAAATACCCCAGCACCCACTGCAAGTCCTGCAATCAGAGCACCAAAAGAGTACAACATGTTTACGCCTTCAAAATAGTAGTAAACGAAGATTCCAACAAGCGCAATAATTGCAGCAAGCCAAACCATCCCTTTCCCACTTTTTACTTCTTGACCTTTAACCGGCGCAACCTTCTTAGAAGTTGATTGCTCCGCTTTAATCACGTCAGACTTTTTCTTTGTATTCATTCTATTACTTCTCATTCATGCACATAAACTTTGCATTATACTAGATTATTTTAATTACATAAAATAAAAGCAGTCAGAAACTACTGACTGCTTTATCTTTGTGGCGGGCCAAGAAGGAATCGAACCCTCAACCTACGGTTTTGGAGACCGTCGCTCTGCCAATTGAGCTATTGACCCAAATACTGCTAGCAGT
>JASLEF010000249.1 GCA_030151245.1 Ignatzschineria sp.
GAATGCAAGCGGTCCAAGTGGTGATAACCAGACAAAGCTCATACCTGCTGAGTACTTCATATCACCAAACTCTGGTTTTTTAGGTTTCGCAGTAACATTACCCGCATCAAAGAAAATACTCCAACGTACATCATTATTATCAGCAAACCCTGGGACTTTCATGATGAGTTCAGCTGTCGCGTTATATCTTAATGCGCCCCCTTTAGCATCATTTGTTCCATAATATTTTGGACCAATAGAACTTCCACGGAAACCACGGACGGTTCCAAGCCCCCCCGCGTAGAAGTTTTCATAAAATGGAAGATTTTTATTTCCCCCATAACCCCATCCGGCCATCACATCCCCTCTTAATGAAAACACATAGTCTTCATTCTCTGTCAGAGGAAAATAGCTCTGGTGCTTTAAATGCACTTTATAGAATTTATCATCAGATCCTGGAAGCGAGCCTGAAAGCGTTGCACTATTGAGGGTTCCCTCAGAGGCAAATACGGTTCTATTTCTCGTATCACGATAAATCCCGACATTGGCACGATATAAGTGACGTTTACTTTTATAAAGAGGCGTTCCTTCAGGACAGAAAGCTCCTGTTCCACAAGACTCGCCACTAATAAATTTTACAACCTCAGAAGGTGAAGAATAGGTTGTTTTCAGATTTAAATTCTCATAACCAATGCCAGCTCGAATCGTCGTATATTCACTCACAGGATAACCGAAGTTAAACATTAGTGAGATACCATCAGCTATATAGTTTCCGGTATCATCATAGTCATGTTTTTGCTTACTATAACTAAGTGATACGCCGGCACTCAACCCATCCTTAGTAAAGTAAGGATTCATATAGTCAATGCCATAGTAGCTTCCACTCTTATTTGTTTCCGCTTGTACATTTAACTCATGCCCCGTTCCCATAAAGTTAGGTTGGTTAAATCCGGCATTAATCCCGAACTTACTATCCATACCATAACTTAAACCAAAGGTAATCGATCCTGCACTACGCTCTTTCACATCATAAGTTAGATCTACCACGCCATCAGCAACTTGCTGAGTACTCACACTAACATCTTCTACATGAGCTAGTCGCTGAATTCGAACTCGAGATCTTTCAATATCACTCGCGACAAATCGTCCACCTTCCATCTGTCTTAATTCTCGACGAAATACCTCATCACGCGTACGTTCGTTACCTTCAATGTTAATACGATTTACATAAACTCGCTCCCCCTGATCTATTGCAAATGAATAGCTAACAACCGCATCCGCTTCATTTACGCGAGGAATAGCATTCACTCGAGCTTGCGCATATCCTTCATTTCCCAGTCGATCTTGAATCGCTTTAATTGCTGCATTAACAGCGCTTGCACGATATATTTTCCCTTCTTTAATCCCCACCAAAGACATCAGCTCATCTTTTTCAACACTTGGGAAATTCCCAACAATATCGAAGGTTCCAAATTTATACTTTTGGCCTTCGTTAATATCAATGTCTAAATAGATCGTGTCTTGACTTGGGCTAATCGTTGCACTGGAATAGTTAACTTCTGCTTTAAGGTAACCATTATTACGATAATATTCTTGGACTTTATCTAGCTCATCTTGAATGGTATAAGGATCATATCGGTCGCCAGAAGAGAAGATTGTTTTAAAGCTCGATTCACGAACACGCATCTGTCTCAAGAGTTTACTATCGGAAACAGAATTATTTCCCGTAAAGTTAATTTTCTGAATCTGCCCTGTACGACCTTCTGAAATCTCAAACTGAATCTCTGCACGATTACGTGGAAGCTCAATAATTTTAGGCTCAATGATAATGGCATATTTACCACGTGTCTCATAAGCTTTTAGGAGATTATTTTTCGCGTTTTCAATTGATGATTGACGTAAAGTTTCCCCTGGTCGGATATTCGCAGCACTAATAATTTCTGTTAGTTGCTTATCTTTAAGATCTTTATTGCCTTTAAATGTCACTTTAGAAAGTACAGGAAACTCTTCTAATTGAATCACTAAGTCTGATCTTACCGTTGATTCTCTTGGCTGACAACGTGGATCTTCTGGCGTACAAGGAATCTCCTCATACACATATTCGATTTCTGGCTCTTGCGCTTCTGTACGAATATTCCCAAATGCCCCACCTTGACGAACAGCAGAACTCTGCTTTTGTCTTGCTACTTGTACCGTAATGGATTTAGGTCGTGTTCTTCCCAAGATCCGACCATTCTCAGTTTTCACTACTACATCTTTAAATAGCCCTGTCGCATAAAGCTTCTCAACAAGATCTTTAACCGTCCCTGTTTGCACTGCAGCGTCAGGATCTAATCCTAGCGTTGTAAATACCGCTCCTGGATTAATCTGCTCAAGACCTTCAATTCGGATGTCTCTTACTGCATAATTTTGCGCGGATGCTGCTGATCCAATGAGTAAACTTGTTGCAAAAAAAACTTTCTTTATATCGACAATCGCCATTTTAAAATTCTCTATCATTAGGGCATAGAAATGCATCTATAAACTGCGTTAATATACCGAATAACTGCAAAAAATCCAATATTTATCACTTTAAAACCAT
>JASLEF010000165.1 GCA_030151245.1 Ignatzschineria sp.
GTGGACGCTTGAATATAGATCAGGTTTTTACTCAATTGGTACTCATTCCGATTTACCTATTCCTGCCTCATCTGGAAACCAATTAATTGTTGCATCGTGGGGTAGGACTATTTATTCACATATTTTATTTCAACCATTTAATAGTGAGGTTTATTTTAGATTCGTTTATCAAGAAAAAGATTCTAGTTATGTAAAGGCCTTACATGCAAAAAATACAACAGTCGACAGCAACGGCTTCATAAAGTCAGCAAGTCCAATTATCAAGCTTTTTGACGACAGAATCGAAACAAACGATCAATTTGATAAAGAGCCTGTTTTTGAAAAAATAGCTGTCGGAACATATAAAATCAGCAATACACTCGGCTTAGCAAAAGAAGGCTGGACGTATGAAAAGCCCAGGGGCAGTGATGGAAATCCTTATTTTAGAATCGTAGTCGAAAAGACAGATGATGGCTGTATTATCTCTGTCCATGATGAATACGTTGATTATGAAGATAAAGAGATTATCGATTCTGATGGCAATAAACGCACAGTCAAAGAAAGAGTAACTGTATTGAGTGCAGCAAGAGATATTAAAGATCATGAGCGCTGGATTGATCTGAGATTTTATGAGTCGGAGCGAGTTGTCAATAGTAGCTTTTTACTTGAATAAAGTAGCTGTCTTGATAGATTGAATAACTAGATGATACTGACCTATGAGGATAAATATGAAAAATAACACAGGAATTAAATTTATCAGAAGTGAAAGTTTTTTAGTGGAAGATAATGAAATAGAGGGTTATGAAGATGGCATAACAGCTATAGATTGTGTTGATTTTGAAGTTAAGGGTAATAAAATATTTATTGAAGGATATACGGATAAACTTCAAAATATCCTCGATAAAATGAATGACATTCAAATATCAGCTGAGAGAGAGATCTCGTTAAAAACAGAAATAAAGAATAATATACAGTTTGCAATAGAGCATCCTAATGAATCTGATTCTATAATGAAAATAAAAGAGTCTATGGGACTTATAGCTAGCTGGATTGCTATTAATGAGGCCTTACAACCAATTTTGTTGCCTATTATTACTACATTAGCAGGGGTTTAATTATGGCTCTTATAATGAAGAATGCCCATGGAACTATATTTTATGACTGTAAGTTTAATGGAAAAGACATTGGTTTTGATGCTGCTGATAGTAGTAATACACAGATTATTAATTGTGAATTTAGCGGGGAAGAGTTAGGAGCCCAATTCACAAATGATAAGGGAACTATGATCAAAGGGTCTAAGTTTTACAAAATCAAGAGATATCCTTTTTATATAGGTGATTATGGGTGCAGGAAAAAGACTATTTCAGCAGTTGTAGAGCTTAATTTAAATTTGGCTCATATAATCGACCGACAGTAAAATTAGATTTAATAAATTATTAAGCGAAAGTATCAGCATGCTGAGTATTTGAATACAAAAACCTTGTGATAAAAGAAACCCCGATTAATTTCGGGGCTACCTTAGCTGTAGATTTATATGTAACTTAATTTCACTTATATCAATGACTTCAACGATATCCCTAAACCCTTCTGGCGCATAAACTATAAAGCTTTGATCTTCAGTGTTAATGAGTGATGTTTTTTTTGGCTTATATAGAAATCTAAATTCGCTTTGGTATTTGTACGAGGCTGATTTGCAGAAATTACCCCAATTATGGGGGTTATCTGAATATTCAACAAACCCTATTTTTTCGCATTCTAAAGGTCGCATTCTCTTAAAAAACTCCAAAAGATTCTCCGGAGGGACGCTAACTATATACTGATCGCCAAATTCTGAGGCAACTTGATTTACGTTATTAAATAAAATTAATGGCTCATTTTGTGGAGAGACGGAAGCTGCGCCGAACCAACAGTGTAGATAATAATCATCACAATCCATGTGCCCGATAGTAATGCTGCGGAACCCATTATCGTAGGTTAAAGTCCTACCATTTATAGCAACTTTAATCATATCTAATTGCCCTCGTCCTTCTGAAAAGTGCTGACAGCTCTCAAACCTATCGCCCACACCCTTGGAGTTAAGTCTTCTGTAAAACGCAGGGTGTTTGCAATATATCGAGCCATCCAGAAAATCATTCAGATATTCTTTTTTTGAAAAAAATTTCAGTAGTAACACATTACCCCCTATGGTTTTACAGTAATTACTTCAAAATTTTGATTATTTAGAGATAGTCATAAGTGTCTAGATGCTTACTTTAAATTAACGAAATTCCCGCCTCTTTCAAGGCTCTTTCATTATTCTCTTTAGTATCGCATTTGTCTATGAAGTCAGACCACTTTACCAGCATGGCTCTTCTTGGCTCTATATAGTCAGCAAGATTATAAACATTTCTTATTTTATCTTTCCCGGCGTGGGCAAGCGACTTTTCAACAAGATCGCTATCTATAAGTCTTGTTATTCCATCGTCATCTCTAAATTCATTAAGTATCGTTGATGCAAGATGACGTAAACCGTGGGTTGTTGTATCTATGCCTAGCTCATTAAATGTTCGTGTTAGCCTATATTTCGGCATGCTCTCTTGAGAGTTTCTAGGAAACACGAATTTAGAATCATTTGATTGTTCGTCTAGTATCATTTGAATTTCAGAAGTAATTGGCACAACGTGCGCCGCTTTCTTTGTTTTCATGACGGATTTTGGAATAACGATAATCTTTTCTTTTTCATTAATATATGACCATCTCATCATTGTAACTTCTTGCAGTCGCAGCATAGACCTAACAGTCATTTGGATCGCATTTCTAGTTGTTAGATCTATGGAATCATCTTGAAATAGCTCATGAAGTTTATATATCTCATTAAGCGGAAGAGAGCGATGAGGCTTTTCAATATGCTTTTTGAAAGCATTAGCAGTAATTAGCGAGGTTGGGTCGAATCTACAAAGATTTAGTTGAGCTGCAAATTTAAAAACTGCACTCAAAGCATTTTTAGCCCTTCTTATTTGCGATAATGAGCCAGTTTTTTCTATCTCTTGAAGCGCTTTATATATGTGTGACGAATCAATATCACAAACTTGAAGCTTTGCTAAGTGTTTCATACAGTGCTTTTGCACGAGCCCATTTTGTTGCTTTGCATATCTTTCAGTGACTTCATGCTGCCATTTTTCAAACCAAAGTTCATATACAGCTTTAAACGAATGATCTGAAGCTGTAGATTTTGGGCTAATGCCGTTAAATACTATCATTCTTTTTTCAGTGTGAATTTCTCTAGCTTGCGAGAGCGAGATGAAAGGGTAGTCGCCGATGATATAAGTGTCATCTTTTTGAGTTTCTGGGTTCTTGTGTCGATACTCCCAGACCTTGGCGCCAGCTTTTGTCACTTTTAGGCACAAGCCGTCGCCATCATATAGCCTATATAATTTATTTTTTGGCTTTGCGTTAGCTACTTGAGCACTTGTCAGTTTTTTGATGATTCTCGCCATTTTTAGAATACCCTCTTCCGTACCCTTATGGGGTGTTTCTTTAGTCACCTTTTGGCGACTCAGTATTTTAATAATACTATCTCAAATGGCTGTATTCCTCAATCTTAAAAGCCCTTAATTGTCTTTGTTCGTCTTTTTGTAATCCGCCGGACAGGCGGCTTAGAAAAAATGGCTCAGTAATCAAGAGCGGCACTGATTGTTCACCGCCGGACAGGCGGCTTAGAAAACTGGAAACTAGAGAAGATTTTTTGCGGTTTTGTTCACCGCCGGACAGGCGGCTTAGA
>JASLEF010000140.1 GCA_030151245.1 Ignatzschineria sp.
CATCAGCCAATGGTGGAAAGATCGATAGAGTCATTGCAATCAACTTCTATTAGCAGTCTATTCACTTATGGGCAAACCCGTAATAACTTTGTCTTTAATTATCTTGATTATCGATTGTGGCGTTCAATTATTGTTGAGGGAAACAAGCTTGATGAAAATGAAGATAAAGGCATTTATGAGGGCTTCGTCTTTACCTTTAGAAGCTCTATCGAGCATTTTTATCCGCAAAATCCAACGGATATAGAGAATAAAAAGCAAGCGACTGAATTCCCACTACATTCATTTGGGAATCTTTGTCTGTTGAGTGCCAGTAAAAACTCCCAGTTGAGTAATGATTTGCCGAGTTATAAACATAAGTATTTTGAAACAGCGCTGAAGGCGAAGAGAATTGATAGTTTAAAACTTTATAAAATGATTCAAAAATTAAAAGCAGATGACACTTGGTTGAGTGAGCAGATTAAATTGCATGAATTTGAGATGTTGCAAATATTAGTAACGCCTATTTAAGGATGATGAGGAATATAATCATGAGTAATGTTGGTCAGCGTGAACGTGCGACGCAAAACCGCGTAGTGAAGTTTTTTCAGGAAGAACTTGGGTACCGCTATCTTGGCGATTGGCATGAGCGCGAGAATAATCGTAATGTAGAAGTGAGTATTCTCAGCGCATGGCTCAGAGCTCGAGGCGTAAGTGAGACGCTCATTACTCGAACAATCCGAAAGCTTGACCACGAGACGGCATTGGGTGAGGGCAAACGCCTTTATCATGCCAATAAAGTCGTCTATAGTCTTCTACGTTATGGCGTAAAAGAGAAAGAAGGCGCGGGGGAACTGAATGAAACCATCTGGTTGATCGATTGGGAGAACCCAGAAGCCAATGATTTTGCGATTGCCGAAGAAGTATCGGTGAAAGGCGAGAATAAAAAACGCCCTGATCTTGTGCTTTATGTGAATGGCATTGCCTTAGGGATTTTAGAGTTGAAGCGCTCATCTGTTTCTGTTTCAGAAGGGATTCGTCAAAATCTTGATAACCAAAAGCAGAATTTTATTCGTAATTTCTTTACGACGATGCAATTGGTGATGGCCGGCAATGATACGCAAGGGTTACGTTATGGCACGATTGAAACGCCGGAGAAATATTTCTTAGAGTGGAAAGAAGCGCCGGGCAATGGGCATGATCATAAGCTAGATGAGCATTTAAGTTTAATCTGTAATAAACAACGATTTTTACAGATTATTCATGACTTTATCGTCTTTGATGCCGGAATTAAAAAGACTTGCCGGCATAATCAGTACTTTGGCGTGGAAGCCGCGAAGCGTCATATCGCACGGCGAGAAGGCGGGATTATTTGGCATACGCAAGGATCAGGAAAGAGCCTCACAATGGTGTGGCTTGCTAAGTGGATTCATGAAAATGTTCCTGATAGCCGTGTTTTGATTATTACCGATAGAACGGAATTAGATGCGCAGATTGAAAAAGTCTTTACTGGTGTCAATGAAGATATTTATCGCACTAAAAGTGGCGCGGATCTGATTGAGAAGTTAAACCAAGTCAATCCATGGTTACTCTGTTCTTTGGTTCATAAATTTGGGTCACGCACAGAATCAGAAGATAACGATGAAGCCGCAGATGAATTTATTGCAGAGATCGCGAAGGTTATTCCCAGTGATTTTAAGGCTAAAGGGGATCTTTTTGTCTTTGTGGATGAGTGTCATAGAACACAATCAGGAAAGCTACATGACGCGATGAAAGCGATTTTGCCTGAAGCGATGTTTGTCGGATTCACGGGTACGCCGTTGATGAAGAAAGATAAGAAGAAATCCATCGAGGTTTTTGGTAGTTATATTCATACTTATAAATTTGATGAAGCGGTTGCGGATGGTGTTGTTTTAGATCTGCGTTATGAAGCGCGCGATATTGATCAGTCTTTAACTTCCCCAGACAAAGTGGATGCATGGTTTGAAGCAAAAACAAGAGGATTGACGAACGTTGCCAAAAGACAGTTAAAGCAGCGTTGGGGAACCATGCAGAAAGTGCTTTCAAGTCAGGATCGTCTTGGGAAAATCGTGAATGATATTCTGTTTGATCTAGAAACAAAACCACGCTTATCGGATGGGCGTGGTAATGCGATGCTGGTTTGTGCGAGTGTTTATCAGGCTTGTCAGGTTTTTGATCTATTTAGTAGGACCGAGCTGGCAGAAAAAGTCGCGATTATTACCAGTTTTCAGCCTGTTGCTTCTACTATTAAAGGGGAAGAGACAGGGGAAGGTATCACAGAGAATCTCTTTAAATATGACGTTTACCGTAAGATGCTTGCACAGTTTTTTGATCAATCTGAAGAAGTGGCGGCAAAACGCGTAGAAGAGTTTGAGATCGAAGTTAAAAGAATGTTTGTCGAAGAGCCGGGGCAAATGCGTTTGCTGATCGTGGTGGATAAACTTTTAACAGGATTTGATGCCCCTCCCGCAACCTATCTCTATATTGATAAACAGATGGCTGATCATAATCTTTTTCAGGCAATTTGTCGTGTAAACCGTTTAGATGGTGATGATAAGGAGTACGGTTATGTCGTGGATTATAAAGACCTCTTTATGTCGCTTGATAAGGCGATTACAGATTATACGCATGGCGCGTTTGATAATTACGATGAAGAAGACGTTGCAGGCCTTTTAAAAAATCGACTTGAGGAAGCGAAACAAGATTTAGAAGATGCACTGGAAATGGTGAAAGCCCATTGCGAGCCTGTAAAAGCTCCCAAAAACACCACAGATTTTATTCGGTATTTCTGTGGGGAATCCGGTACAGAAGATAGTGACACATTAGAACGCGAAGCTCTACGAGTTGCACTCTATCAGGACGTTGCAAAGCTCGTAAGAGCTTATAGTAATATTGCAAATGAAATGGAAGAGGCTGGCTTTACATTCAAGGAAGCAGAGCAAATAAAAGAAGATGTAATCTTTTATCAAAAAGTACGAGATGAGATCAAGGTGGCAAGTGGAGATCTTGTCGAAATGAAACTTTACGAACCTGCGATGCGTAAGCTTCTGGATATGTATATTACAGCCGAGGAGAGTAAAGTGATGATGGATTTCGAAGAGTTAGGATTAATAGAGTTAATTGTCGAAAAAGGCGAGACAGGATTAGAATCATTACCTGAGAATATCCGCAATAATCCTGAGGCGATGGCAGAGACGATTGAAAACAATATCCGGAAAAAAATTGTTGATGAAAATCCTGTGAACCCCAAATATTATGAGCATATGTCGATTTTATTGGATGAAATTATTCAAGAAAGACGAGAAAGAGCCATTAATTATCAGGAGTATTTGGAACAGATTTTAGAATTATCCAAGCAAGTTGTGAAGCCTAATACCAATAGAGATAATTATCCGGTATCTATGGATAATAATGCTAAACGTGCGCTTTACGATAACTTGGGGGAGGATGCTGTATTGGTTACGCAGATTGATAGCGCTATCTGTTTAACAAAGAAAGCTGACTGGATAGGGGATCGATTTAAAGAGCGCGAGTTGATGAATGCCATTCGAAAAGTCGTGAATGATGAGTCTTTAGATATCCAAATGATTATGTCACTTGTAAAAGCGCAAGAAGAGTATCACTAATGATAGAAATCACTATCGGTTCTATTACTATGGCGCTCTACCGAAAACAGATTAAAAACCTGCATATTAGTGTATTGCCACCCGATGGAAGGGTGCGAATTTCTGCGCCTGAACATATGACAGAAACCGCCATTAGGATGGCGGTTATTCATCGAATTCCTTGGATTAAGAAGCAGCAGAGAGATTTTTCGTTGCAATTAAGACAGTCAGAGAGAGAGATGGTTAGTGGGGAAAGTCACTATTTATGGGGCAAACGTTACCGTCTTGAGATGATTGAGAGATATGGTAAGCACGAAATGATCCTACATCATGGTCGTTTACAGCTCTTTGTAAAGCCAGGAACGACAAGAGAGAATCGGCAAAAGGTTGCACAAAAATTTTATCGTAATGCGGTAAGGGAAGCGCTGCCGGCACTGATGCAAGAATGGAGTGAGAAAATGGCATTAACGCTTCCTTCTTGGCAAGTTCGAAGAATGCGGACAATTTGGGGCAGTTGTAATCGAGAGAAGCAAAGAGTTTTAATTAATTCTGAGCTCGCTAAAAAACCGATTGAATGCTTAGAATATATTGTGGTGCATGAGTTAGCGCATTTAATTGAGCGACTACACAATGATCGTTTCCGAGATATTTTGGATGAACATCTTCCTGATTGGCGGGAACGACGTTCCCTTTTGCAAAAGATGCCGCTTTCTGATGAAAATTGGATGTTTAGGTAATAGCCTGTAATAACAATATTGAAGGTGCTATTTGAAAAGATCTTTTATTTTTTAAGCATTGTTGAAATGATTCAACAAGAGATCAAAAATTTTATTAAGAAGATCAAGAGACAGTAATCCCTCGTGATTGATATTAAATGAGGGTGAAGAATAAGTTTGTTGAGGATTAGTTCTCATTTCATTAAGGGGGTTGATGCCTATCAAGTAAGCTACAAAAAGTATCATTAATACAGTCATGTATGACTAATTACCGGATGTTTTTGATAAAGAGATATAAGTTTTTAGGCTCAGTTATACGGTACGTAAGTTGTAGAAATAGCCATATCTATAATATTGCTTTGGCTAGTGCTTATATTTTCTGTAATTTGTAATAATTTTTATCATAAAGCGTTGTTTTTTTGTTTATATTATTAAAATAAATAGCATCATACGATTGTATGAATTGTTCAAGTGTATTTGATACTTTCGAACAATTGATTAGAAGCTCATAGATCGTTCATTATGTTTGATAGGTTTTATTTATGCCTCAGCTAGTTTTATAACAATTTAATAAACAAGGAGAAGTTTAACGTGATTACTTTGGAGTTAGCGCAATTATCATTAACAGATGGGGATATAGAAGGAAATTTGGAGAAAGCCTTAAAGGTTATTGATAAAGCATCAAATCAAACAGATATTATAATTTTTCCTGAAACTTATTTTTCTGGCTTCCCTAAGAAAGAGAATATTGAAAGTTTGTCACAAACGGTTGAAGGAGAGATTATTAGGTCTTTAGAGAAGGCATCAAAGGAGAGAGGAGTAGCGATTGTCGCTGGATTTTCCGAAAAGAGGGGAGGAGAATTTTATAATAGCTCTGTCTTTATTTCTCCGGAGAATGGCTTGCTCGCTTGTTATAGTAAAACTCATATGTGGTTAACGGATAGAGGTTTATTTACCCCAGGGGATCGTTTTGTGAGTTTTGAGTGGAGAGGGGTTAGAATTGGGCTTTTAATTTGTTTTGATATTGAGTTTCCAGAAGCGGGGCGAGCAAATGCTTTGCTGGATGTGGACTTGCTTTTAGTAACTAATGGAAATATGGATCCATACGGAGATACTCATCGGACTGCAATTAAAGCTAGAGCGCAAGAGAATCAATATTATGCAGCCTTTGTTAATCGAGTAGGTGGTGATAGTCTGGGGCATATATTTTCTGGTGGTAGTTGTGTAGTTAATCCTTTTGGAGAGTTATTGTGTGAAGCTGGAAGAGAAGAGTGTGTTCAGATTATTACGATAGATCTGTTGTCCCGTCATAAGTACAAGAAAGAGTATGATTATCTTTCAGAAAGAGCTTTGCGATATAGCTCCCAAATAGAGCGTAAAGATAATAATTTAGAGCTGCTTATTTGAGCTTAAAAATATATTAAGGGAGGAAATTTTGGAAAAATTAACTAGAACATTGTCATTACCCTTTGTGGTCTTGTTTGGGATAACGTATATGACGCCTATTATTGTTTTAGGCACTTTTGGTGTATTGGCAACTATAACCGAAGGGCATGTACCAACAGCTTACTTGTTAGCTTCTATTGCAATGTTATTTACAGCGCTTAGTTATAGTAAAATGGCAGCTAGATTTCCTGTATCTGGATCAGCATATACTTATGTGAGGATGGGAATTAATAGCCAGTTCGGTTTTATCGCTGGATGGGTCATCTTATTAGATTATCTTTTTTTACCTATGGTTATTTGGTTGATAGGAGGTTCATTTTTATTTGATGCCTTTCCTTCTATCTCTTTAGGGGGTTGGGTTGCAATCTTTATTATAAGTACAACAGTTATTAATATTATAGGTTTGCAGTTAGCTAAAGTTGTAAATTCTGTTTTAATGTTAACTCAAACATTGATTATATTAGCTTTTATTGGTCTTGCTATTCACTATATTACAACTGATGGAACGATGCCTTTATGGTCATTACAAGCATTATGGGGAGATGATGCGAAGTTGCCTTCTATCGTCGCAGGAGCTTCTGTTGCATGTTATTCTTTTTTAGGTTTTGATGCAGTCACGACATTAGCTGATGAGACAAAAAATCCACAAAAAACTATTCCAAAAGCGATTATCTTAACAACTTTATTGGGGGGAGGTATTTTTGTGATAGCGTCTTATTTTGTACAAACAGCCCATCCTTCATTTGTTTTTGAAAATACGGATGCAGCTGCAACACAAATAGCTAAAAATATTGGTGGAGATATTTTTGTAACAATATTTTTAATAGGTTTGATTGTGGGGCAGTTTGCATCTGGGATTTCTGCTCAAGCTAGTGCTTCAAGATTATTATACGCGATGGGAAAAGATGGTGTTTTTTACAAAAAGATTTTTGCAAATTTACATAAAAATTATAGAACTCCCCAATTTAATATTATATTTTGTGGCGCAGTAGCAATTATAGCGCTTTTTGTTGATGTTATGACTGCTGCGTCGTTTATAAATTTTGGGGCATTTTTAGCTTTTATAATGGTTAACATATCTGTAATTAATTACTTTTGGATTAAACAGAAAGAACGAAAATTGTTGGGTTATTTAATTTTTCCAAGTTTAGGGTTAGTCGCTACTTTTTTATTATTCTTAAGTTTGGATAGTATTGCTTTAACTTTAGGTGGGATTTGGCTAGTCATAGGTCTAATATATTTAGCGTATATTACAAAATTATTTACGCAACCACCACCACAGATAGCTTTCGAAGAAGAGTAGATAAATTGATGATAAAAAGCCATTGAATCATAGAGGCAACATCATAAAATTGGATAGTTTAGAAATTATAATAATAAGGACTAAGATTCGATAATCTATCGGACTTAGTCCTTTTAGTTTTTTCCATTTGTGTATTTATAAAATATCTCAATAAAATATATTTACTTTCCTTTACTTAATGTCATCAACATAGTAAAAATAGTATGAACAAAAACAAAGCGCCTCACGATCTATCAAACTTATAAAGCATCATGATGGCAAATGATAATGTAATCTTGATGGGAATGATGACAATGACACTGCTCAAAAAACTACTTTTTAAGATAATCTACTCAATCATCGTGGTCGCCTTGGCAATTGTTATCATTTATGTCTTTTTCTTAGGGGTCGGTCATCTACTTTCAGCATTGCTTTTGTAAGTATGATGATTTAACTGGCTCAAGATAATTAGAGGAAGATCTTTATACAGGTCTTCATTGTTTTAATATGGGGATATTGAGCTACATAAATATTTATCTGCCCTAATTCTTCTTGGGGAGAACGTTTTAAAACTCATTTTCAAAGCTTTCTAGACTCTTTGCCAGCGTTAGTTTGAAATAGATGGCATTGTAGAGCATTGGAAGGATCTAAAATTTTAGAATAGGCAATAAAAAGCCGGGGCTTACATTTTCATGCAGAGGACTCCCGGGCGTATTAATGGTGATACTACATAAGTAACAATGGCTTGACAATGAAATAGGGGTGACTTTGCAGAAGATACTATGAGTTATT
>JASLEF010000239.1 GCA_030151245.1 Ignatzschineria sp.
TAATCGTGGCGAAAGCCATTCAATGGAGATTTTCATTATGATGAAGAAAAGCATTTTCGCAGTAGCTGTAGCTTCTGCTTTAACATTAGGTGCAGCACAAGCTGAAACAGTTCTTTACGGTTCTATTCGTTACGATTACGAGAACAAAAAAGTTGAATTTGGTGACACTACAGTTGGTCCAAAAGATGCTAAGGCAAAACGTGTTTCTAACCTTTCTGATGCAGGTTCACGTATCGGTCTTAAAGGTTCTGAAGATTTAGGTAACGGTAATGCAGTTATCTACAATCTTGAGTGGGGATTTGATGGAATGGAAGCCGGAAAAGATGGTTCTAGCTCAGCTGGTGGCTTCAAAAACCGTTTAGCAATTTTAGGTTTAACAGGTGATTGGGGTACAATGACTGCAGGTCGTCAATACAACCCATTCTATAACGTGTTAGTAGATGGCACTGTAGTTGATAGCTTCAATGGTTCAAACGTGATCACTTCAGCAACACAACGTGCGATGACTTCTACACTTCTTGGCGCAGAAGCTTTAACTGATGCTAAATTCAGCCGTGTTGGTAAAGTAATTGCTTACACAACCCCAGAATTAGCAGGTTTCCAAGCGAACGTAGCAATGATGATGGATGACTCTCTTTACAAAAATAATGGTGAGAAAAACATCGACCTTTGGACGATCAATGCAAAATACGCATATGATTTAGGTGCTAATGGCGTTATCGATGCACAAGCAGGTTACATCCAAGGTAAAGTATCTGGTGATGCTGGCAAATCTAAAGCATGGGGTTTACGTTTAGGTTACTCACAAGATGCATTCGCAGTATCTGCTGCATATGCAGATGGTAACTACAAATCAAAAGCAAACACTCCTGGGGCAGTTGAAGGCGACAAAGAAAAATCAAAAGGTTGGGACTTAGGTGCTAGCTTCTCATTTGGCCCTAACTACTTCAGCTCAGTACGTGCAAACTACGGCGAAAACCAAGTTAAAGTAGCTGGCGACAAAGAAAAAGTTAAATCATGGGCAGTTGGTTTTGAGCAAAAACTCTCTACACGTACACGCGCATGGGTTGAATATGGTCAAGAAAAATACCATAACAACGCGGACAAACCAAAAAATGATGTTATCTCAGTGGGTATGCGTCACGACTTCTAATCCCTGCCATATGGCATAAATTAGAAATTAAAGTCTAAAAAATATGAAAGCCTAACTTCTCATGAAGTTAGGCTTTTATTCTTTCTCGCCTTTGGATTATTGGGTAACAAGCATCACCTAAGCCCCGAGAGTTAACCCCATATAAAGTTTCGAAGAATCCCCCTAAAAATAGGTGCGCTTCATCACCTGCTTAAATTTAGTCCCTCCGCACACCATCACTCCTTAATGATTTTTTAGAGATTTTTTACAGCAATACTCTTCATTCTTCTCTCAATAACAACAATTCTTCCACTCAAAGCTTTCAACCTTTCGAGATCCCCACTCTAGTTAACCATCACAATATCAAAGAGTTACAAGCTACCTCCACACCCAATGTTTCATTTAAACAACAACCTCTCCACTTCTTTATTATTATTTATGACAAAAAGAGTTGTACAAATAATAATAAAACGGTAATATACATTCCATGAAGGTCAAGATTCATATTTCTATTTATAGATCTTTATAAAGATGTAAATAAGATATTAGTTCTGACAATTAGTTTACTCACTCAAACCAAATTTCTTAGGGGAATTTATTATGATGAAGAAAAGCATTTTCGCAGTAGCAGTAGCTTCTGCTTTAACATTAGGCGCAGCACAAGCTGAAACAGTTCTTTACGGTTCTATCCGTTACGACTACGAGAGCAAAAAAGATCATTCAATTGCTCAAGATGATAAAAACAAATACACTAAACTTACAAGCCAACGTGTATCTAACCTCTCTGATGCAGGTTCACGTATCGGTCTTAAAGGTTCTGAAGATTTAGGCAATAACTTTGCAGTAATCTACAACCTTGAGTGGGGCTTTAACGGTATGGAGCAAGGTAAAGATGGTTCTGGCTCAGCGGGTGGATTCAAAAACCGTAAAGCAATCCTTGGTTTAACAGGTGATTTCGGTACATTCACTGCAGGTCGTCAAGATAACCCATTCAAAGTCACAATTGTTGATGATACTGTAGCAGATGATTTCAATGGTTCAAACGTGCTTTCTACAGCAACACAACGCGCTATGACTTCGGCATTAACGGCACAAAAGCCTGGCGCAACAGTTCTAGTTGATGGTAAAGAAGAAATTAATGAATATGACGCTAAATTCTCACGCGTTGGTAAAGTAATTGCTTATACAACTCCTGAGTTTGCTGGCTTCCAAGCAAACGCTGCGGTCATGATGGACTCAGATCTTTACCCAACAAATAGCCGTAAAAATGCTGACCTCTGGACAGTTAACGCAAAATATGCATATGACTTAGGTGCAGATAACGGTCAAATTCTTGCGAAATTGGGTTATATCCAAGGTAAAGTATCTGGTCGCGAGCACATGAAAAACTCATCTAAGGTATGGGGTCTCTACGTAGGTTACTTATCTGATGCATTCAACGTAACTGCATCATATGCTGACGGTAATCAAAACCACATCAAAGGTCAAGAAGGTCCTAAAGCTAAATCAAAAGGTTGGGATTTAGGGGCGAGCTACTCATTTGGTCCTAACTACTTCAGCACTGTACGTGCGGCATATGGCCAAAGTGAATTAAAGCTTGATGGTAACAAAGATAAAGTTAAATCATGGGCAGTTGGTTTCGAGCAAAAACTCTCTACACGTACACGTGCATGGGTTGAGTACGGTAACGAAGAAACTAAATACCACGATGCAAACTCAGACAAGAAAAAAGACAACGTTATCTCAATCGGTATGCGTCACGACTTCTAATCCTTGCCTCATGGCATAAATTAGAAATCAAAGTCTAAAGAATCAAGACCCACTCTTATGAGTGGGTTTTTTTTATACTCTTTT
>JASLEF010000035.1 GCA_030151245.1 Ignatzschineria sp.
TTGATCCTCCTTAAAAGCATTGCCGGAGTGGATGATTTCCCTTTTTTAGAGGGATTGAACGCATTAGTCATGCTAGAGGTACTCTATTTAATATTTTTGTTGCTAAGTAATGTGGGGGGATTTTTTCTTTTTCAGAATAATCACCGAGATTTGTTTTCAGGGCTGATTTTTGGTTTTTTTATTATCTCAAGCTTTGTGATGTTACTGAGAGAGATCATTCATGTGGGGTTGGATGAGCCGTTAGTTCTTGGGTACTGTTTATGGCTATTACCGAGGGCTTATCTGCATGGATTGCCGAGCAATGCAGATAAGAATAGCAATCTGATCATGTTGCTTATTGTGAATGGTATTTTTGCATTGAGCTTAAATGCGATCTATCAATCGAGTGATCTTTATGGGGTGTTTTATCTTGTGATATACGCTATCGGAATTTATGCGATATATTTCAAGAATTATTCTATTGTAAAAGAGGTTGAGGAGATTAATCAGCGATCTCAGCGTCAAGCGGCGCTGCAAATGGCAAGCAGTGGCAAGGGAAGTAAGCAACGCCGAAAGAGATCGAAAAAAGTCCCGGAGAAGATACCGACAGTTGTGGCTCCTAAAAATACAAAGCGACAGAATGTATTGATTATCGTGAGTGACTCAAGTGGCATAATGTTGAATCTTATTCTAATAGGTTTTTTAGGGTATTGGTGGTGCTATCCAGAAAAAACAGATATTGAGAATATTGAGTTTTTTACCGTCTTAATGAGCATGGAGTTTTTCATGGCGCATTCAGGGGTGTTAATGGCGATTTTTTCACCCTTTACCGCGATGCTCTTTATCCTACCCCTTTATGGCTTCATGGTGATCCTGATGTTTGGGGATTCACTCTACGGTTCGGAGATACTTTGGATCTATCTTTTGGTGGTCGCGAATCGAATTTTAACGAGCTTTAATCAGCGTTATGATGTCGAAAATAGGGTGATGGCAGGAAGCTCCTCAGCTTTTGCCGCATTATGGTTTTTGGCTTCGATGGCGATTGTTGCGATGTTGCCGGAATCTTTCATTCCTGATTTTGGGCTTTCGTCAGAAAAATTAGTACAGATGAATTATGAAGAAGGTGTTTCGGGGATCTTCTCCAAAAGTCCGAAGCTCGCCTTTATGTTCGGCATGATCTATTTTGCTGGATTTGTTTTATGGGATCTCTTACTAATTTTTTATGCGTCTAAAACGCGTTCAAAAAAAGTCTCGTAATTTTACAGTTGTGGGGCTAAATGCATGATGCGGTGATTCTGCACAGCCGATACAACGTCGATAGATACTTTCTGAGATGATGCGATTATTGAGATTGAGAAAAAGAGGATGACTTTTAATTATCCCATCATCAGTACAGAAGCGGAGTGATCTGCCAATGCCTCGACTGGATGAATAGTTGAGCATTAAGCCTGTGAATCTCGGAATTTTTACAAGGATTTTAGTTATTAATTCAACTATTAATATTTAATTACAATGTATTATTGTGAGGGGCGATTTAATTTTACAGGCCACGTTAGGGATGTTAAAGAGATGAAGAGAATATTGAGTCGGTTAGGAAAAGGAGTTATAGGACTCTTTTTAGCAAGTTTTATCATCTTTGGGGTTATGTTATTTCACGTGGAGCGGATTGATCTAGAAACGTATCTTCATTCAGAAGATCAGGCGCGTTACTTAGCGTTACCGATGTGGGGAGAGAATTACGCCGCGAATTCAACTTTGGGATATGCTCTAGGGCGGCATTACCTAAAAGGGGCGGTAGCGGCAACGATTTTGGAAGCGTATCAAATTTTAGAGAGACATATGCCAGAGACGCATTTTATCTATGGAGAGATGGGGTTGAAGGGAGGCGGGCGTTTTTATCCTCATAGAACCCATCAATCAGGGATGAGTGCAGATTTTATAACGCCGGTCTTTAGAGTGAAAGATGGGGAGCGATATTCAGCGACATTGCCGACAAATATTTTTCAGTTATGGGGATATCATGTGCGCTTAGATAATACCGGGAAATATCGCGAGTATCAGTTAGATGCTACTGCCTTAATTGCCCATTTAGCGGCCTTAGATCAAGCGGGGCGAAAGAGGAATATACGCATTAAACGAGTGATTCTTGACCCTGTTTATGTCAAGTTACTTCGGAAAGAGGCGACATTTAAGCAGATACAACATCTCAACTTTATGCAGAGTAAGGCATGGTTTCCACATGATGGACATTACCATGTTGATTTTCAGTAATCTTGAGGGGGGATGACAACTTATAAAAAAGAGTCACTTTAGAAGATAAAGTGACTCTTAATCGTCTCTTGTTATGGGGTAAAGAAGGCGAATTAAGCTTCAGAAATCATATTAGACTCAACATATTGTCTGTGGAGTTCATTAATAATTTTCACAAACTCATCACCTTTGTAAACATGCTTCACCGCGATTTCAAAGTCTTTGGTGAAACGGTGAGAGATGGTTATCGCGTAGGATTTAAATACCCAACTCACGAAGCCAGTGAAGTAGAGGCCAGAATCGAGGTCGCGCCATTTAATGCCGTTATAGCCTTTACTCCATGGAAAAATCCCTGAATAGTACCAGATGCCTTCTTCATCATAATAGAGTCTGATGCTACGCATAGAAAGCACCATTAAAACGCCAAAGAAGAGGGTCGTGATGCCCCAAATGATCAGGAATAAATATAAAACTCCCCATTTGTCATTAGGGAAGTGGCTATCCATATAAGCCTCAATGCTCTGTATCGTGGCTTCTTCAAGTACAAAAGAGGAGAGAAGAGCCAGGATGATGGAGAGCGCAATCATAATAATAGCCGAGATAACAGCGCTTCCTATAGGGAGAAATAGTAATGATTTGAAATAGGCAAGCCAAGAGAGGCGCCATGATTTTTGATCTTGCATAATAGTGTCCATTATTTATTGAAGTTGTTTATATCGCCTTGTTTTTGATAAGATATTTTAAGTTGAATCTTTCATAAAGGCTAGTTTTAATAATGGACGGAAGGATTTAAGCGGAGACAAGAATTAAAAAAAACCTCCCATTAAAGCGTTGAGAGCTTCAAGAGGGAGGTTTTATTAGTGCTTATAATGTGATGCTAAGCGAGAGCTTCAGAGGCTTCGATCAGGAGATCGCCGAGGAACCAATAGGCAAAGGCGAAATAGATGACGACGCCGAAGAAATCCATGACAGAGGTGAGCATCGGTGAGCTTAATGTTGCGGGGTCGATATTAAAACGTTTTGCAATGAAGGGGAGCAAGATTCCGATTAAGCCGCCCATAAAGGTAACGGTAATCATCGAGAATCCGACAATCATTAGGACTTCAACGCTGATCTCATCTTTAAAGAAGTAGGCTAAAACGACTTCAACAGTGGCAATCATCACTCCGAGCATGAAAGCTACGGGAATTTCTCGCTTAAAGATAAACCAGATATCCTTCCACTTAAGGTGAATATCGCCAAGAGCCATCGAACGAATGACTAAAGTTGCTGACTGACTGCCGGTATTCCCGCCCATGTCGACAATGGGCGCTAAGAATGCGGCAAGGATAATGACCTCTGATAAAATCTCTTCTTGTTTGGCGACAAAGGTACTGGTAAAAACGCCAAAAATTGTGAGGATCATGAGCCAGAATCCTCGAACCCTGAGCATTCGCCAAAAACTTGAGTATTGATAATCTAGCTCAGGCCCAGACATTGGCACGTTTCCTCCTAACTTTGCAAAGGAATCAGCCGCGGTTTCTCGGAGTTTTTCCATCGCATCTTCAATGGTCACGATGCCGATAAGATGTCCATTATTGTCCGTCACCGGCAGTGCTTGGAGTTCATAGCGCTCAATTAAGGCAATGGCTACTCGGTCGCTTTCAGAGGCTTTTGCTTGGATAATATCGGTACGCATAATATCTTTGATACGGTCGGTGTCTTTAGAGACTAAGATATCTTGCAGCGAGATAACACCGATTAAGTGGCGATATTCATCGGTCACGTAGATCATAGAGAGAGCTTCTTTGGTTTTGGCGTCTTGTCGGACTTTATGCCAAATATCTGCAACGGTTCCTTCCGCGGTAACATTGACATAATCAGCTGAGGCGATGAATCCAATACTATCTTCGGGATATGAAGATAGGGTGATAATGGCTTCCCGCTCTTCTTGGTCTAGCGTTGGCATAATCTCATTGCGTTGTGCGGCATTGAGCGTCAAATACATCGTGACCTGTTCATCGGATAACAGGCGATTAAAGAGGTCTTTGAGCGTTTCGATATTGAGCAATGGCACAATCTTAATTTTCTCTTCTTCCTCAAACTGTGGATAGATATCCGCTAACTGATCGGGGGGTAACTGTTCTAAAAGAGGGATAATCTCTGCGGTAGGAAAATGTTCTAGGGCATCTGCCATATCGATAGATTTACTAGAATTTATTAATGCGACTAATGCATTGACATCATGATTGAGGATAATCGGTTCAAGATGTCGTTGTAGGGTGTCGTTCTCATAAGTATTCATTATCATCGCTTTTTTGAATGGGGTATTTATAAAGACATCCCTCATTATGATAATGAAGGATGACGAAAACAGTATTCGTTGAATATTCTCAGCTATATTAAATTATTATCAATGACTTTGCATGAGCAGGCAGACGCTCAAGGCGGAGAGTCTTGGTCGTTAGAGGGGATATCTATGTGATTATCTTAAGATTATGAGTATTAAGGGTTTTAAAAACGGTATTTAAATTTTTTTAAAATA
>JASLEF010000087.1 GCA_030151245.1 Ignatzschineria sp.
GTGACATCCTTTTCAATGAGACTATAAGAGTAGAGGAGATAAGCCCCTTCATGACGGTCATAAAATACATATAAGACATCTTCTCCATTAGGTGAGTGTACTGTATGACTGAAGTTCATTTCATTACTGTGGTCGTTGAAGAAGCGCATTTCTCCGCTAGAAAGCGCATAACCACTGGCAAATATTAATCCGTGATCTTCGGGAAGTAATTTGCATGCGTACCCTAAAGCATCGAGGCGAACGACCTGTTCTGTTAGACGGTTAAAGAGTAGATAACGATACTCCTTTTCTCGATGGGGACGGATCTTGAGTAAGATAAATTCAGAAACTTGTGCAAAATGAATATCCGCATCTGAAAGAAGCTGATGAGGATCCATGACAGTTTCACTATAAATCCCTAATCCAGATTCGGTATTATTCTCAATTTTAACGGTAAGATCCCCTCCTACCGTCTCCACGAACAAGGTATCTAAAATATTAATATGAGGATGACGACCTGTAATATGCTCATTTCGAGTGGTTTGAATCCATTCAATATCAGATTGCTCAGTATTGTAGATTTCGTGATGACCCTGATCATCTAAGTAATGAATTTGATTATCACGACCGATTTCGAAACGGAAGACTTTTAAGTCAGTAGTGAGCTGCCCAATTTGAAAGGCAATCAAAAGACGATGATGATCTCGTTTAACTTTGACGAGTTTAGCGTTTTGGTAATAAGTGAAGAGCTCCTTAAAAGCGCGGGTAAAATGTTCATCTGTTAAAAAAGAGTCTTCAATAGAGACCGCCTCTATTGCAAAATTGTGTTCCGTTTGTGTTAGCCTGTAAAGAAGAAGCATATCACTGATCTCAGGAGTTTGTTTTAGCCCGAGTGTAACATCATAACCCATTAAAATTAGATCATTAATTTCAGCAATATCAACGGGTGTACAACGATGCTCCGTGTGGACGTTGACCTTTGCAATCACTTCATTTTGACTCTTTCCAAAGACTTGAGCTCGCTTTTCATTAAATTGATTGACTAGCTGAGAAAGGGTAGTGCCTTGGGTTTGAAGGCGATTTTTAAGAACTTCGTAGTTGCCGTTGTTATGTTGTTCCATTTTTTCCATCATGATGTCTAATTTCTAACTCTCAAGGATCTATCAAATATATGTAGTGATAGGGCGAATGGCAGATTTTACAGATGATGATCATTGCCAGTTTTTGGGAATCGCTGATCAATTGTTTTAAAAGGGAAGGCTGAATGTTTAACCACTCAGCCTCTAATTGAACGCATCATATATTTCCCTCTCCTGATTCGATAATGATTCTTTTCAAGAGATGGGAAATGATGATTAGCCGTTACGCCCCTTATTTAGTGCTATTATTTTGTAAAAATAGTGCGCGAATAGCCTCTAATTGTTGAGGATTATCTGCTAATTTTTTCATAAGATTCGCGCTAGATAGGTTCGTTAAATCTTCAGATTTAATACCCCCTTCAATTAAGACATCTTTAATATCATCAACAACACTACGATCGCCGGAGACATACTCTGTCACTAAGGGGTTAAGAACTTCGCTGGTACCATATTTTGCATCAATCGTTGCGGCATTCATAACGGCTTCTCGGATCTCTCTCATCCCTTCGCCTCCAAATAGTTTAATATCTGCATTCGCTAAAGCGTTAGCAAGGACACGACCATTTTCGATATTGACGGCTTTATTCGCTTCAATACTGGAGAGTCTTAATTCCTTATCCATATTAAGCTGCATGACCCATTTATCATGTTCTCGGGCATTATCATCATATTTTTGAGCCGCTTCAAATCTGGCGGATTGGGCTTCAGCTTCTGCAAAGCCTTTTTCACGAATAACATCACTTTCGGCTTTTTCGACAGCGACTCGAGCAAGACCTTCTTTTTGGATCTCAAGTTCAATTGCCTCCGCCATTCGCTCTTTAGCGATGGCTCTATTTTCTTCAGCCACTAAGTGCGCTTTTGCTTGATTCTCCTCAAAGACAAGTAGAGCCTGAGCTTCTTTAGTTTTTACTAAAAGCTGGTTTTCTGCAAGACGAGCCTCTCGTTTAGTCTGTGCATCAACCTCTAGTAAAATTTTCTCACTCTCCTCTTTCATCGCTTCTTTTTCGGCGCGAGCTTTTGCGGCAGTATTGAGGATTTCTGCTTCTGCAATCGCTTCTGCTTCTGTTAAGGCGACGCGTTTTTGACGATTGGCCGTTTCAAAAGCACGAAGATTTTTCGTCTCTTCCTCTTCACGGGCAATTTTTCGTTCAATTTCGGTAATTTGTGCTCGTTTTTCAATCACTAGTTTACGTGCCTCTTCAATTGCTGCATCTTTCTCAATTTCTTGAGAGGAAACATCACGCTCTGTTTTAACGCGTTCGGTTCCTTTTGCACGATTCACTTCTTCTTGAGAGATGACGGTTTGACGCTCTGTTCCAATACGCGTAAGCTCAATTTCCATCTCCATCAATTTTTCGCGTTTACCGATCTCTTCATTAGCAGAAAGGCGTGCAAGTTCCTCGCGCTGAAGATACTCTTGATTTTTCTCCTCCGTTAAAGCTTGCTCTTGCATTTGAATGACTTCGATTTCCCGTTTTGTTCTGGCTTCGGCTTCTTTTTCTTGTTTTTCTAGCTGTAGACGATTTGCTGTTGCTTCTACATTTTTTTGCTTAATATTGGTGGCTTCATCTTGTCTAATAGCATTCGTTTGAATGTTTTTAGCGGCCGTAATTTCAGCGATTTTTCGGATCCCCTCTACATCCAGAATATTTTGAGGATTATGAGCTTCAAAAGCTGTTTGATCGATTCTATCGATGACGACGTCATAGATCTTAAATCCATCCATCTCTTCGCCAATTACTTCAATTACTTTTTCTCTAAATTCAAGTCGGTTGGTAAGGAGCTCTTCAAAATTAAATTGCTTTACCGCAGTTTTTAAAGCTTCTGAGAATTTAGGTTGAAAGTGTTCAGCGAGTTGCGCTGGGTCTGAAGCACCTCGCGTCGTAAAGAGTTTCGCTACGCGAATAATGTCTGCTTCACTATGATTAACACCGATATAGAAATCGACTTTCAGGTCTGCTCGAATATTATCTTTACAATGCAGGCCTTCATATTCATCTCCCTGTGCATCTTTGCGACCGCTGCGATTGACGGAGATCTTTTTACGAGTGATATCCATATACTCATAGCGATTTACCACAGGCCAGATAAATGTTCCGGTTAGCGAGGCACGGGTTTGACCGATACCATTAACGATCAATGCTTGTCCTTCATGACCGATTTTTCGATATCGGGTGGTTAAAAATAGAAGGATGACGATAACACCAACACCGCCTCCGATGAGAATTAAGTTCATATTAAATAATACTCCTTTGAAATAGTAGGATGGGTAGAAAAATCATTGATAATTTATAGAATGCCTCGTAAATTTTGCGGTAAATAACGAATTCTTTTTGATCATAAGATCCTCGTTAACTAATTGAATTACTTATACATTAAGTGCTGTGAAGTCATTGTTTTCGGATTTTATAACAAGATATCGCTGGAGCTTTGGGTTATAAGAGACGATCAGAGCGATATCGCCATATTGAAGTGGCTTTTGGTGAGGCTCTTGTTCGCAATAGACATTAAGATAATCATCTCTACCGCTTTGATCTTTAACAGCAATTTCTCCAAAGGAGTGGTCTACACGAGTTGTTTTAATCACGCCACACATACCGATATAATTGATAGTTGCAAAAGCATGCTTTTGTCTTAGAAAGCGATCAAAGGGCTTTAAAATAATATTGGTGATATGTAAGGAGAGAAATAGTATTACCAAGAGGGTAATACTACCTATAATCCAATAGAGTGCTCCTGTGAAAAATAGGAGATAATCCTGAATAAGATAAGAGAGGGTGGTCGCAATAAAAAAGACAATCGTTAAAGAGACTAAAAGAGGGAGTTGTCCGAGTCTTTGGGGGAAAAAGAGATCTAAGATCGATAAGGAGCCTGAGTCAATATCGGCATCTATTTCAAAAGGTAGGTCAATGTCTCCTAGAAAGCCTGTGATTAAGGAAATGATCATTAATAATAAAAAAAGACAGTACGCCCAGAAAAAAAATAAAGTGGGATAAATTGACGTTAATTCACTTAAGTCCATTCAATAACTCTCCGAGAAAATGCCTATCAACATAAAATTAAGTAGGGAACTTGGTCTTTTACGAGGCCCTTACAATATTTAAAATAATCATCCGAAATAATTATATAGCGCATGTTATGAATAATAGTAAATACTGGTAATTATCAGAGATAAATAACCCAAACATCTCTTAATATATTGATCTGATATGTTTTTTTGATGAAGTATTCAGAGGGAGGGGCGTTTTTGAGTCGGGAGGGTATTCTTAAAAAAGCATTTTGACGAATGGATATAAATTTAGTGATCTTCTTCCATTCCTTGGCACATTTTTAAGTAGAATATTATGTTGCGGTTAACCATTGACATGGTGGAACACGCCCAGTGGATGAATGAGGGTGGGATTTATAAAGTTATCAAAAAGCATAAAAGCCTCTCTTCTCTGATAATGTTATTTTAAGAGAAGAGAGGCTTTTATTAATTAATGATCATCGATTGACTGAAATTGAAATAGATTGATAGCAGTTTTATCTTTGACTTGTTGAGTTTAATGACTATTTCTTGCGGTTATTTTTCCGCGGACGATTGCGATTATTGCTGTTATTGTTACGTCTATTTTGTGACTGCGGATTGTTATTGCCGTTACCATTACCATTGGTATTGAAGCCTTGCGTAATATTTTGTAAAAAATTACCATTTGTAGATTGACCAATGCCACCTGGGGTATTGAAAGCATCTCGGCCACGACGTCGATTTTCTCTGGCGATATTTGCTTCGAAGGAACCTGCTTCAAAAGGCAGTCGGTTGTGATTTACAATCTCATCTTGGTTAATGCTAAAGAAATCGCTCTGGCTATCCCCGAATTCATGAGAGGATTGTGTGTTATGGGTCGGTTGTTCTTGTCGTCTACGCTGATTATTACGAGGGTTATTATCACGACGTTGAGCGTTGCGATCATTTCGTTCTTGGCGTTGATCTTGACGATTTTGGCGAGGTTGAGCTCTGCGGCTATGACGACGATCACGAGGATTATCGTTATTTTCTTGTTGCTCCTCTGCTGCAATCTTCGCGTCCTTGTCTTGAGATGTATTCTCTTTTGCTGCACTATCTGTTGCGTCATTATTTTGTTCAGCGGTGACAGATGTTCTCTCATCTTCAGTTTTTGCTGGTTGATGACGTTTCTTCGGCGGTTTAATATCTACTTCTACTAATGGCAAATTGAGATCTGGATACTCTTCAAAGAGCGCTTGAACCCACGCACGATCATTTTCTGTGGAAATAGAGATAAAATGTTGTGGCTTAAAATGGGTTTGAACAAATTCTAACCGGTTAGCATATTCTGAGTAGACGGTTGGGAAATCCAAGAAAATTACAGAATCACATTTTTGAATTTTAGCCGCGAGATCTTCGACAACGCGATGCATTAAAATCATTGCTGTAAATTGACCTTCATTATAACGATCAAATAAACTTGTGGCTGTTTCTTCATCAATTTTTTCATGAACAACGCGACTACGGATACGAGCACGATAGAGGTATTTTTCTAATAATCTTGCTGACTGGCGGTTATGCGTGACGATGAGAACGTGTTGTAAGTTATGTTCGCGAATATAATCGCGGATATATTGTCGCTGAACATTTCTAGCAACGACGGCAATAAATGCCGAAGGATCTTGGCCCTGGCTCTCGGCGGGAGCAGCTTCGGTAACGGTTGCTTTAATCGAGCTTTTTTTCTTGGCGTTTTTTTCCTCAAGAGCATTAGTTTCAGCGGGTTTTTTAGTGACATCTTTCGCCTTTTCGGGCGCTTTCTTCTGTTCTGAAGATTTCCCTAAAGAAATTTTCTCACCTTTAGGTTTGATAGTTTCAAGCGGATTAACTGCTTTGACTGGCGGTTGTATGACATTGGTAATAGATTGAAAGTCTGTGAAGAGCAATGTGGTTTCATTGCCTTCATCAAATAGCGTCTTGAAGGTCTCTTTGACCATTAAATATTCTGTGATGAATGCGTGAGAAATTCTTTGATCTAGCACCACGTTTGTCAATTCATTAATCGCAAAGGTTTCATGACGTTCATCTTCAAATAAGAAGAGTGAGAATGGCGCGATGATGACCTTACTGTCGGAATGATTATCAGAACCCTTTTGATGGGGTAACCGTAATTTTACCGCAAGATCAGGGTTAGCGACTTTAAGAAGCATCTCTATAAAAATAGCATCACTAATATGATAAGTGATGATAAGACTTTTCTGAGTAATATCCTGAGAGGTGAGTAGCGATATTTGGCTGAGTAATTCGAGCGCTTGAGGCAGCCCAGTAAGTTTTAAAGGTTCTTTACGGCGCAAGATTTCTTTCGTTGCCACGGATAAATCGTTCCAACGTGTCAATATCGTTTCTTTCATAGAATTCATTTATATATATTTTTTATAATCTGTTTAGGTATCAAAAAGAGAATCTTGGTTATTTTTGTCATTCTCGTTAGGATTCAATTAATAATTAACAAAGAGTTTAAAGCTAGATACTGTGAATCAAATACTATAGTAGAAGTTTTAGTAGGATTCGCGTAGCGTCGCATAGGCGTTATTTGTGATATATGCAATCAAGGCGCTACGAGATCAGTCATCTTCAAAAGGAGCGACAAGGCTAAATGGGACTTAGCATATAAAACAATTCGTCTCTTGGCGCTTCAGAAGTTAGAATCTTCACTATATTTTTCAATCTTTGATAACGCTTTATAATTTACCATGATAAGGGTAAAATGCAAAGCTCGCATAATGAAATTATGCTACAGTGACTCAGTTATTAAATATGGAATATGGGAAAGGATCGATAAGATTATGAAGCGTATCTATTTTTGGCTAAAAATTGCAGTATGGGTACTGATTTTTGCAGTGGTATTCATTATCTTTTATGTGAATCGTGATAGCCAAGTCTCCTTTAGTTATCTTGTGGGTGATGCAACGTTAAACACATCGCTCTTTATCTGCCTGGTGTTTATTGTTGGCGCTCTTTTTACTGTCGGGGTGTTAACGCTTTTAAATATCTCTCGACTTTTTAATCATATAGGTCTTAAGAATTCAGTGAAGCGTCTTGAAAAAGAGAATGCTGAATTAAAAAGAAAGACTCACGTTCTATAACTTTACATGCTGATTTTTGGTGATGTTAAGATAATTAATCAGATGGGTGCTTTATGGCTGACGCAACAAAAAGTGATGGTTTTGCTCTAATTTATGTTTGAGTACATTTGGCTTCTTTTACCATTAGGTCTTTTGATTGGTTGGTTGGCAGCTAAGCGGGATAATGTCAAAAAACAGAAGATGCTTCGTTATCTTAACTTGCGTTACTTTATTGAAGAGAGCCAAGAAGTTGATGACAAACTGCTGACTTTACCGCCTGACTATGATGCTGACAACCTCAATTTTAGTTTAATGCTAGGGGATACTTTTAGAAAACGCGGTGAGATAGATAAAGCGATTAACTTGCATGAATATCTGATTAAAGAAGCGCCAACAAAGGCTTTAACTGAGAAAGTCTATCTCTCTCTTGCGGAAGATTATCTTTCTGTAGGAATGCTTGATCGTGGGGAAAGTACTTTGCGGTTATTGTTGGAATCAGAAACATATCAAAAAACCGCATTACTGAAACTTCGTAAGGTCTATAAGCAACAACGAGAGTGGTTACAAAGTATTGCGATGCTAGAACAGGTCTCGCCTTTAACCGTTGAATTGCGTGCTGAAATGGCACATCTTTATTGTGAATTGGCAGAAGAGGAATTATTACAGCAAGCCCCTCCTAATTTGGAGCGAGTGACATTATGGTTAGACAAAGCATTAACCGCCGATGAAGATTGTACGCGTGCGAGTTTAATTAGGGCTTATGCGCTCTATTATTATGAAAACTACTCATTAGCGTTAGAATCATTACTGCGTATTGAAGGGCAAAAGAGCGAGTTATTACCCGTTATTATTCCAATGGTTTATGAATTACTCACTTTATTAAAGCGTTCAGATGATTTTAATCAATGGTTAGATCATGCCATGCTGCTGAATGATCATATTTTATTAAAAGTCTGGAAGACACATTATCTTATTTTTAATGAGTCATTTAATACCGGGATTCTCTATCTGCAATCGGTTCTTCAGAAAGAGAGCAATCTCTTTGGACTGATGTTGTTGAACAAACTGCAAAAGTATCAGCACGATCGTACAGATGCGCAGTTAATAGAGAAAACATTTCGCGAAATGCTTGATCAATATGCGCAATTTCGTTGTGATTCTTGTGGTTATACGACTAAAGCAATGCAGTGGAGTTGCCCCAGTTGCTTTGAGTGGAATCGCTCAATTCCTGTAACGGACATTGTGGCATTAAAAGTTAAGCATTAAATGCTTTTTGATAGAATCAGACGAGAAAATAGGCATAAAACAAGAATAAAATCGCTTTTAAAGAAAGAGATGTCCACTTTTATCTGGATAAGAATCTGGGTAATGATGTTTTTATTGTGTAAATTTTAAGCAGGGTGTTTTTGCGCGTTTTTGCAAGGTGTTTGTAAGCATTATTCTTTTTAAAGGTATCTTTCTGGAAAGATGAATTAAGCTTATGAATTAAGCGGTTATTTAGATTGATCAGTGTATAATGTGCGCGTAATAGTTCAAGGGGCATTTTAATATCCTTTGGGCTAGAGACCCCTCTTATTTCTTTTCACAGAGACACATTAATACTCCATGAAAGACGAACTCTTATATCATCTTGAAGATAAGCCTCCTTTTAGTATCTCCCTTCTTCTTGCCGCTCAACATTTATTAGCCGCTTTAGGCGGAATTATTGCGGTTCCACTAGTAATTGGTAGTGCTTTAGGTTTAACAGGTGCTGAAAAAATTGCCCTTGTGAATGCAGCGCTGTTAGTTTCTGGTGCAGTGACATTTGTACAGTCACGCGGTATTGGTCCGATTGGACTCAGACTTCCTGCAGTGATGGGGACAAGCTTTACCTTTGTTGCCTCTGCGATAGCCATCGGAAATAGTGAATATGGCGTTGCCGGTATTTTAGGATCTTCTCTTGTGGCATCACTTGTGATGATTATCGGGAGTTTCTTTATGCCACAAATTCGTAAATTATTCCCTCCAGTCGTCACGGGTACAGTGGTGGCGATGATCGGTTTAAGTCTGCTACCTGTGGGGCTTGATTGGTTTGCGGGTGGACAGGTAGGGAGTACACAATATGCTTCTGCGTCAAATCTTCTGGTGGCTTTCTTTGTTTTATTTGTGGTGATTGCCTTAACACAATGGGGCAGAGGGATTTTTGCTTCAGCATCTATCGTCATTGGAATGGTTGTAGGATATGTTGCTGTAATTATTCTAGAAAAAGGATTGGGGATTGAGCTTGGGTTAGTAAACTTTTCTAGCATTCAAGAAGCCCCTGTATTTGCATTACCAACATTATTTGAATATGGCTTTGCATTCCCAATCTCTGGGATTATTGGGATGAGTATTGCATATCTTGTCACGATTGTAGAATCTAGTGGTAACTTTTTAGCGCTTGGTGAAGCGACACAAACAAAAGTTTCTGGAAAACGCATGAAAAGCGGTATTCTTTGTGAAGGTTTAGGTTCAGCGTTTGCGGCATTAATGTCTACGACACCATTTTCTACCTTTGCACAAAATATTGGAATTATCTCTTTAACAGGGGTAGCTAGCCGATTTGTCGTCGCAATGGCGGGGATTTTACTTGTACTTGCTGGAATTTTTCCAATCTTTGGCGCATTGGTCGTTTCGATTCCTCTTCCGGTATTGGGGGGCGCAGGTTTAATGATGTTTGCGATGATTATTACTGCGGGTATCCAAGTTCTAGGTCGTGTAGAAATTAATAAGCGTAATGGATTGGTGATCTCGGTTTCATTAGGTTTAGGCTTAATGGTGACAATGCGCCCCGAAGTATTAAATGCGCTACCAGAGTTTATTCAAGTGATCTTTAAATCAGGCATCACGGTGGGCTCGCTTTCGGCACTTATTCTTAATTTAATTCTTCCAGGACGTGAGATTGTTAAAGATGAAGAGTAGTGATTCGGTGGTTATGGAGTCATGAATGTTGAACAACTAGATTATTAACAGTTTTAGAAAAATGGGAAGATTTAAAGCGAAAGATCTCTAGGAATCTTTCGCTTTTTTATTTAAATTTTATTGTTATTGTAAGAGGGTTCCCTCATTATGAAAAGGCGTATTATCACCTCTGATCGTGTTGGGAAAAATGCCTCGATATAAAAACAAGTTGTTAAAGATGATATGGTGCTAGGAGAGATCGATTCAATATAGAGAAATCTTACATAAGATGGATCGGTTAAAATACCTAAGAAGTCTGGGGCGTCATGTTGAACATTGAGATTGTTGTGGACTTTAAATGCCTGTGATTTTTAGGGGATTCGTTAGAATGAAGAATATTTTTAGATAATTGATGGAGGAAATGATGAAAAAAGTCTTATTAAGTATCTTGTTTACCGGTTTCGCTTTAGCGAATGCACAGACTAATAATGCAGATACAAGCTTTACCGAGATCCCTTTCCAGCAAGCACTAAAACAGAGTGACTATAGTTATTATGTAGGTTCGCAAGTTTTAGACGGCACATTGTATTATGAGCCAAACTCCCTATTGGGGTATCGTTTTGAATTTGATGTTGCGGCAAAAGATTTAAATAAGATTCCACGATTAGTGGCAAATGCGGACGATTCGCAAAATAGTCGTTTTGTCTTGAATAAACATTTCAAAATGGATCCGCAGCAAACGGCAAGAGCAGCGGTTTATCTCGGTATTAAAACAGATCTCAATGATCCAGAGTTTATTGATAAAGGATGTTCCGTGATGGGGCCTGTGACACTTCAGGCAACGGCGATAGGCTATTTTGGTCCGAAAAATGGGGATAGTTATGCCAGTATTGAAGCATTACGAATATTGGAGTCAGGTCCTTTTGACGTGAGTTGTCAAGAGTAATAAAACATTTCGCTGTCCAGTCATCTATTGTGAAATCGGTTTGAAATTTACGTATTAAAAGTTCTTTGAAAATCGGGTAGATGATGGGGGAATTGATAGTAAATTTAAAAATTTACTCAGATCTGCATTGTTGGTTGAGTGAATCGCTTCTAGAATATTAAAACTCATCATGCATAAGGAGATAATTCCCGGCGTGATGAGTTTTTTGATGATGGGGCTTGTTTTATGATGAGAACATTATTCGAACGTTATTTGAAGATTTCCCTAAATCCATAAGCTGAGTTTTACTATTGCTTAGTGGGTGTTTTTTTATCTTTAGAATAGTAAAGAACCCCTAATTTAATTGAATCTCGACCGCGGCTTCGACGAAATTGATTACTATCTCGTAGTGAGTAAGCACAGCCGCAATATTCTTGCTGATAAAATTCCTCACGTTTACTTATTTCGATCATTCGTGTAGAACCTCCACCTTTACGCCAGTTATAATCCCAGTAGGTCAATCCCGGATATTTATCTGCGGCACGAATACCACAATCATTAATCTGATTCATATCTTTCCAGCGAGAAATGCCGAGGGAACTGGTCATGATATCGAAGCCATTTTCATAAGCATATAGCGCTGACCGTTCAAAGCGCATGTCAAAGCACATAGTACAGCGAATTCCTCGTTCCGGCTCCATCTCCATTCCTTTCGCTCTTTTAAACCAGTTATTGCGGTCATAATCGGCATCGATAAAGGGAATATTGAATTTTTCTGCAAAGCGAATATTCTCTTCCTTACGAATCTCGTACTCTTTGAGAGGGTGAATATTGGGATTGTAGAAATAGATCGTAAAACTAATATCCGAGGCAAGTATTGCTTCCATGACTTCACCAGAACAGGGCGCACAGCATGAGTGAAGTAGAAGCTTTTTGCCATTATTGGGTAAAGTTAGTATCTCGCGTACAAATTTAGTCATATCAACCATTCCTTTACTGTTTATTGTGATATTTGATAATTATTGGGTCTAAAAGTATAGAGATTATAAAAAGTCATGACGGGCATTTCGAGAGTTAAGGAGCCTACATTTAATCTTATCCTTACCTAGTTACAGTAAAAGAAGCGAATAATTTCCATATTTAGCTGAATATGAGGGGGGATTTTTAGGAACCTATCTAAGTGGCTAACTATCATTTACATTTAACTCGGTCATAATGACTGTTTTGTAATTTAGAGTAAAGGAACATATTCATGATTGTTATTTCCATAATCGGGGTTTTAGTCGCGTTATTAGCATTGTATCTAGCAATGACATTTTTTAATGAGCATTGTGATGATAAATTTGGTCATCGTTTTTTTACGATGCCAATTCTGATTAGTTTAGGTGTCGCCGGAGCGCTCTTTTTATGGGGGAACTCATGGTATCAGTCAGCGGCGGCTGATCCTGCAGGAGATACTTTGAATGGTATTGCATTAATGGGAGTATCGGTTTGCATTTACTTGGGGGTCGCAATTTATAATTTTTTGAATACGAATATTATTTATGGGATTTTTGGTACCGCTATTCAGTTTTCATTATTATCAGTTATTGCTTATTTTGGGGTAATGGTACTGGTGATTTATCTTGTCGGATCGATTATGTTATCTTTGGGGGCAGAGAGAGTTGTGGTGGTGAATTAAGTGACCTTAGGGATCTGTTCTTTTATGGCCAAAACTTGGTTCGCTTTTTAGCTAGTGGAACGTGAGGGAATGGAGATCTAGTCCTCTATTTGAGAAAAATGAATCATATATTCTGAGTGTCAATGATAGCTGAAGAATGAAGTTAGGCGGCGCATTATTTAAAACCATGTGATGAATCAGTGGCACTAAATTTTAGCATTAAGGTATTTAAAGTTTTGAGCTGATTGAATATTAAAATTCGATACCATATGCCCAATAGATAGTTTATTGGGCATATTATCGGATACCTATCTATCATCTATCTATGAGATATTTAAAAGGGGTTTCTGGTAAGTTATTGAAATTAGTGATATTTAGAGCCGGGTATTATGTGCTTTTAGTTATAATGCTATAATTGTGGAGAAAATTATAGTGAATAAGAATTTTTATTAACCTTCCCTTTCGAAAGGAGATTAACCCGTGAAAAAATTAGTGATGACTCTCATTGGATTAGCTATTTTAGCTGGCTGTGCAACTACGAATAGCCAAGATGATGCGGTCCGTATTTCATATAACTGTCCAATGGATACCAACATCACAGTTGAATATCTTTATGATGGCGAGATTGCACGTATGCAAGATGATTCTGGGAGAATTGTTACCATGATTATTACCCCTGCAGCAAGCGGAGCATATTATACCAATCATGATGGCTTCTCAATTCACAGTAAAGCCGATTATGCTGTAGTTGAATTTGTGAAGGGCAAGCCTATTTCATGCGAAGTTTGGAAAGGTGATAATCAATAGAGATTCAAGAATCAATAGATAAGAGGTAAGCAGAGAATTTTCTCTGCTTTTTTATTTGACATAATTAAATATTATTAAAAATAATATAGGGATAGAGCATCATTATCAAAGTTACTGATTTTTTAGTAAATATTAGAGAGAGTTCATCTGAAGGTGCGGATCAAGGGCATTAACTAAAACAGAGAGCGATCAGTTTGAAGATGGGGGATTACAATGGCGTTTTAGGTATGGGGAGTAATTTCTTATATGAAAAGAAAAATAGGCTATATTTCATGGAAGAGATATATGGCGATCTATATGAATGAGTTTTACTTTTAATACAGGAGGGGGGTATTGTTGTGAGAGATTAGTGAATCATACTATTATATCTTTTCGTTTTACGTAGGCATTAAAAAGCCCATCGAAAGATGGGCTGTGCTAATGATCCATAATGAATCCTATAACTTAGGTCATATAAAAGCAGTTTTAAACAACGACTTTAAAAATCCTTTTATCTGACAATGAACATAGAAAGTAGTGTTTAATTACGAAAACTGAACAAAGTTTTTCATCTCTTCGAACCAATTGAATCCACCATTTTTATACCACACTTGCTCGGTTTTTTCATCGATTCTAATGACGGTATCCCACTTTTGATTTCTCATTAGCGATCCACCTACGTTTACGATATGACCATTTCTATCAATAGGTTGTTTTTTAATCATCATAATATTTCTCCTAGTTTTTTCTTTTTATATCAATAGGAATTTGGCATTGCCTGATTAAGGAGCTAGCCAACAAACTTATCTAAGCAAACTGCTTATCGCGTATCGCACTTCATTTTCAATTTTCTTTAATGAGCGAGAGCGACATCAATATTGTTTAGATCTTTATTAACTTAACTCTTTTAAAGAGTTTTGTATATCATTTTTTCCTAAAATCT
>JASLEF010000142.1 GCA_030151245.1 Ignatzschineria sp.
TATTGTCAGCAGGTTTTTTTAATCTCCAATCTAATTTGGATATAACCATTTCAAATCATCATGTTAGCAAGTATAAACCTAGCTCCCGATATTACTGTTTTACAGTTTTACTGTTAGATTTAACCTATTGATTAGTTAGACTAAAAAGATAAAAACAATATCAAGCAGCTTAAAAAATTACTGTACGATTTCCTTGAACTATCACGCGATCTTCTAAGTGATAACGTAATCCTCGAGAAAGAACGATCTTCTCAATATCTTTTCCTAATCGCACCATATCTTTCACGCTATCAGCATGAGAAACTCGAATCACATCCTGCTCAATAATCGGTCCGGCATCAAGATCTTCAGTGACGTAATGACAAGTTGCGCCAATCAATTTCACCCCTCGTTGTGCTGCTTGATGATAAGGTCTTGCACCAATAAATGAAGGCAAAAAACTATGATGAATATTGATAATACGATGTTTATATTTTTCACATAAATTGGGAGGTATAATCTGCATATAACGCGCAAGCACAATCGTATCGGCTTTAGAATCTTCAATCAGCTCATTCACTTTAGCAAAGCTAGGATCTTTATTTTCTGGATCAACCGGCACATGATGATAAGGAATGCCATACCACTCCACCATACTCCGAAGATCATCATGGTTTGAAATAACCCCTACAATCTCACAATCTAATTCATGGGCATGCCAACGCGATAAAATATCCACCAAGCAATGAGCTTCCTTACTGGCCATCAACATCACTTTATGCTTTTTAGAGGTATCGACAATCCGCCAATGAAGTTGAAACCTCTCAGCTATGGGGGTAAAACGCTCACAAAATTCTTCAATACCAAAAGGTAGACTCTCGGCCTTAATAACATGACGCATAAAAAACAGCCCAGTTTCAAGGTCGGAGTGATGATTCGCCTCCATAATCCAGCCGCCATTTTCTGCTAAAAAACCGCTCACGGCAGAAACAATCCCTACGCCATCCGGACATGACATCACCAAACGATATGTTTTCATAAACTTCAACTACCCTCTATACCTATATTTTTTATGGATAAACTGATTCACTAATCTGTATGGATCTATATTAGTCTGTAATATTTATTTTCTAACCATCAAGATGACTAACTATCTTTTTCTATATGTAATAGACCAATACTGACTTTATTGACTAACCTGATCATTTTTCAATTTACTAATCTAGCGGAATTAAGATGATTTAGTAAGTCTTTTAAGATGCTTTTACAGAAAGTGAAATAGAAATATCTCAAATAATGATAGTGTTGACAACTTTTAATGATGTTAAGTTTTATCAAAGTCTAAAAACAAGTTCTAAACGCTATAAAAAAACCACTTATGGTCACGAGAACTTCTGCCTTTAAAAAAAGAACCTGCTATAATTTCGGCTATTCATATCTAGATCTCATTCCCTCTCTACTCTCTCAGGAGCGCATCATGCAGGTTTTTCATAATGCCGTCGCGGGCTTACAAATTTTATTTGTAGCTTTCGGCGCAATGGTTCTCGTCCCACTATTAACGGGGCTGAATCCCTCAATGGCACTACTGGGTGCCGGCATCGGTACCATTCTTTTCCAAATAGTTACGGGATGGAAGGTACCGATTTTTTTAGGTTCCTCATTTGCCTTTATTGCCCCCATAATCTTCGCTATGGATACATGGGGACCTGGCGCAACATTCTTCGGATTGTTCGCTGCTGGCTTTATGTATTTCGTATTTGCTTTTGCCATCAAAATAAAAGGCATTGAAAGCGTTCATCGCTTAATCCCCCCTGTTGTTATTGGTCCTGTCATTATTGTCATCGGCCTCTCTGTAGCGGCTGTTGCAACACAGATGGCAATGGGAAAATCGGGAGGAGAACAAGTTGTTGATTATAAACTTTCAATCATCGTTTCGGCGATTACATTTGCTGTGACTGTTCTTGTGACCATGTTTGGAAAACGTTTCTTAAGACTTGTTCCCATTTTGATGGGAATTGCCATTGGTTATGCCGTTGCAGCAAGTCTGGGTTTAGTTGATTTTACAAAAGTAGCTGAAGCTCCTTGGTTTCAAATCCCGGAGTTTGTTTCCCCAGAAATCAACTGGATGGCGGCTCTCTTTATGCTTCCGGTAGCGATTGCACCAGCGATTGAGCATATTGGGGGAATTATGGCCATAGGGAAAGTCACAGGCAAAGATTACGCCTCAAATCCTGGGCTTCATAAAACACTTGCAGGAGATGGACTCGGTGTCTGCGTTGCTGGATTAATTGGTGGTCCTCCTGTGACGACTTATGGCGAAGTCACCGGTGCCGTAATGCTCACGAAAAATGATAAACCTTTAATCATGACCTACGCTGCGGGATTTGCAATCTTCATGGCTTTTTTTGGAAAATTTAATGCCTTTTTAAGCTCAATCCCACTTCCGGTCATGGGCGGAATCATGATTCTACTTTTTGGCACCATCGCAAGCCTTGGTTTAAAAGCCTTGATTGATGCCAAAGTCGATATTACAATTCCCAGAAATCTTGTCATTGTCAGTGCAACATTAATTACAGGAGTGGGTGGTTATACGATTGAAATCGGCAGCTTTCCTTTTGCCGGCGTTGGATTAGCATCTGTTTTGGCAATTGTGCTAAACCTTATTCTTCCTCATCCCAAAAAAGAGAATAAAGAAGATCTCGAAGTGGATCTTTAATTCCCTGAATCATTATTCAGCGATCAATATCTAGGCGACAACTATCCTCATCGATATTGAATCATGAAATAATTTGAAAGAGCCCTCAAATTGAGGGCTCTTTCCTGTAAACTACCCCTTGAACTGAAATACAAAGCTGAACGAAAAGAGTTGGTAAAAGAGGTGCTCTCTGCAATGTACCTCAGCCTCTCTCCAAACTAGATAAAATAGTAGAAATATAAAACCGTATGAATAACAATGTCGGCAATAAGATAGATTCCATCCCTAAAGATGATACTTTATTACAACCCATTACCCCAGAACAGGTACACTTCTTTCAAGCGCACTTATTAGAATGGTTTGAGCGCGAAGGCAGGCATGATCTCCCTTGGAAACCTCAAGGACAATTCAGTGAGAAAATTAACCTTTACCGTATCTGGATTTCCGAGATTATGCTACAACAAACACAAGTTGTGACAGTGATCCCCTACTTTGAACGCTTTATGAATGCCTTTCCTACACCAGAAATTTTAGCATCTGCACCGGAAGATGCCGTTTTAAAGCTTTGGCAAGGATTAGGTTACTACTCAAGGGCTCGTAACTTACATGCGGCAAGTAAACAGCTCGTGAATGAGTTTAAAGGAGTCATCCCTCCTGATTTTGAATCAATTCGCCGTTTGAAAGGGATTGGTGATACCACAGCCCATGCCATTTTGGCACAAGGTTTTAATCTTCCCTTTGCGATTTTAGATGGAAACGTCCGCCGAGTTCTAAGTCGAATAACAGGGATGATGGCACCGAGAAAAGAGCTTGATAAACGCTTAAAACCTATTAGTGATCTATTTCTTTGCCAACAAAATCCAGCAGACTATACGCAAGCAATTATGGATTTTGGCGCAACGCTGTGTAAACTCAAACCCCAATGTGAGCGTTGTTTCTTACAGAAGCATTGCACTGCTTTTCAACAAAACCGCGTGGCTGAAATTCCCGCTAAACCGATTAAAAAACAAAATCCAACAGAGTCTATCGCTCTCATTCTCTATTCGACAGAATCTCACAAAATTTTATTAGAAAAACGCCCAACACAAGGAATCTGGGGGAGTCTCTATTCTCTACCTGAATTACTATTAAAAGGAAGAGATGCGAAAAGCCAATCAAGTCCGATTATCGGTACGCAAACATTAGATGACTTTTCAGAGAAAATGTCATTAACAAGTATCCGCCATCAATTTACACATTACACTTTAGAAGCCACATTATTGAAAGTCCCAACGACAGATCAGGCTCTCGACACATTATTACAATCCCGTCCTGATCCAGAAAATTATCGAATAGTAACTATCGAAGAGGCTCTGTTATTACCAAAACCCAAGCCTATTGCCGAATTATTGACCAAATTATCCCCCCTCTCTTTAACCCCATCACTTTAGTAAAATATATTGAGATAACCTGTTTAACGCTTTATACAGATAAAGAAATATTTACATTTATCCAAAAGATTATTTTTCGAAATCTTTTGCTGATTTATCGCATTGAAAATCTATAGTATACTGATCCTGTTTTGTAGCATCTCTACAAATAGGCAATGTGAATATATTAGGGCTAAAGTTTTTAATGAATAGATTTATATTACAAAGATTTATGCGTTCCTTATACCTCGCTCGCTACTATTTTTTAGTAGTGCTCTTTGTCTTTATCTCATTAGTTATTACCTCTATTGCAAGAGCTATTCAATCAAAAGAAGAACCACCCTCACAGGTGCTCTCGAGTGTCCTTAACTCTTACAAAAAATTACAATCCAAAACATTGCCTGCAATCATTTTGGAATCGGCGTCAGAATCAGAGATCTCTCCTCCGAAGGATTCTCAATCCTCAGAAACACCAAGACAAACAGAGATTCTCTCACTTCCAGAATCAATAGATGACCACTCGCAAACAATCTTTTTAGAAACCATTGCAAGCGCCCTTATTTCCCAATCAAAACAAGATTCTCTTCCCCATGAACCTAATCTCAAAGAGAGCCTTGCCCCCGAAATGGTGACGGAAGCGTTACATGAAGATATTTCGGAAATTATCGATCAACATGAGAAACCCTCTTCCACCGTTGAGCTCCTAATACCGGATACGATCCTTAATAACTACCTCCTTTTCACACTCTTTCCTCACCGTAAATCAGCCATTATTGAAGAGCCCATCGCTCGTCCCTATCAAGAGCATACGCATGTTGATGATATTTCAATGATGAAATTTGCCAATAAAATAGATGCGTCTTTAAGTATTTCAGAGGACGCTTCACTAGATGAGTTTGAGGGTGCGGAAGCCTACTTCGACGAAAACCACCAATATTACGATGGATTTGAAGAATATCAAGATGCAGAATTAGCGGAGAATGGTCTTGATCACATACTGACTGACATCGTCGAAGCTTCTGATTCATTAGTCTATCCCTACCTTCAAGATCCTTTAGAAATATTGGAAGCGGAATCAACTTTTGAAAACTTTGATGAGCAGCCGATCTCCAAGCAGATCGAACAGCTCCTCACAACAGGAGATTATTTTCTCTTAGCAAACGATCCTATTAAAGCTCGTCAATACTATGTTAGAGCTGTCAAAACAGGAGCTACTGATAAAACCTCTCCTTACTATGCGAAAGCTTTAGTAAAACTTGCAGATATGGAAGATAATGCCTATTTAGCACGCTTCCAATATACTAATGCGCTCGATATTTATGAAACCTATCAAGGCTATGATATGGAAATCGCCGATATCTTAGTGAAACTTGTTTGGACTTTTGATATGAGCTCTGAGCGAATTGTTATTTATGAGTTATTAACACGCGCAAAACAGATTCACGAAAAGCATGACTATACCCCTCAATATACTGAAGTATTACGTAATCTTGCGATTTACTATGAAACGGTGGATGATTTCGAACGTGCAGATGCAAACTACAAAGCAGCTTTAGCTCTGGATCTACAACACCTCACAACATCAGATATTAGAACTGTTTTAGCCCTTGAAAACTATGCGGCATTTTACCTAAAATATAATGAGCTTAAAAAAGCAGAAGAGATTTTACGCTTTAAGCTAGAAGCACATGAAGCATTCACGCCCCCCGATTATTATAATTTAGGTCGAACACAATCGATGTTAGGTTGGACTTACCTACAGATGAATGAGCTTGATGAAGCATTACACCACTACAATAGCGCACTTGGTAATATCAATTACAGCATCACTAAAAACCGCTTCATGCCTCATTATTACTCATTACCGGCGATTTTTGACCTGATCTATTTCTTTATCTATACCAAAGAGCCAGAACTAGCTGTTCCCTACTTTGATGTCGTGGCAGCGCTTTTAGAAGGAGAGGATGAAGGAGATGTTTTACGTTATCTACAAGAAACCAGCTTTGAAGAAGTTGATCCGGAAAAAATCACGAATTATCCTTGGGCAGCAAAAGAAGAGATTAAAGGTTTAATTTCTATTATTGAATATATTCAGTCTACACAAAGTTATTAAGCATTAACTAATAGCTTTCGAACTATCGAACTATACCTCTATTCTCGGCTTATTGCGCTCCCTTTTTGATTGGTAATTATAAAACTATCACTCAGTATTATTAGGAGAGAAGCTATTTGATCGATAGTCACACCCTCAACTATAATTACCTCCTCCCCTAATTAGATAAAGGTTTGATATGGCAATCTATGTAATGAGTGATATTCATGGCTGTTACGATGAATTTAGAGCGCTCTTAAAAAAAATTCACTTTAAACATCAAGAGGACCAGCTCTATCTTGTAGGGGATCTTATTAATCGTGGCCCCAAATCCTTAGCGGTAATGGATTACTTATTAGATCATCAAACGTCGATCTTTCCGGTATTAGGAAATCATGATCTCTCTTACCTTGTCTATGCCGCAGGTGAAACTCGATTACGTAGAGGCGATACCTATGATGAAATACTTAATAGTCGCCATGCTAAAAAAATCAAAAAATATCTCAAAAAACAACCCCTCATGCGTTACCTGCCATCCCTTGACGTGGCGATTGCTCATGCCGGCATTCCCCCATTTTGGAGTATTTCTCAAGCGTTAAGTCTCAGCTATGAAATCCATGAACAACTCATCACCGATGATAAAGAGCACTATCAAATATTGATGCAACAGATGTTTGGTAATACCCCAACAACTTGGAGCAATGAATTAACGGGTATTGATCGCATTCGTGTCATCATCAACTTCTTTTCACGAATGCGTTATCTGCATCTCGATCTATCAATGGATTTTGATAATAAAACTGAAGATTACAACCCCAAAGTGATGAAGCCATGGTTTCAATTTGATCGCACAGCACATGGTGATACCAAAATTATTTATGGTCACTGGGCAAGCTTAGGGATTCATGATGAAAATAATACGCTCTGCATCGACTCAGGCTGCGTTTGGGAGGGATCATTATCTGTTGTTCGAATCGACACACCACAATTTGAGATCAGTAGCTTCTCTTTTTGATCAGGAAAAATCATCGTTTCACACAATTTTTACAGCGGGCTTCTTTTTCTGCTCTAAGATGCAATTTCGCCCAATAAAAGGTAAAATGCTCCGTTACATAATAATTGATTAATAAGAGGTTGACTGATGCAAGATATCCGGACTTTACTGCGTAAAACCAGTTTTAAAACAAGTGCTAACAGCTTAAGCCAACTCCCCAATGATAGCCGCGGTGAAATTGCCTTTGCAGGCCGTTCAAATGCCGGTAAATCCAGTGCTTTGAATATGATCACAGGGCAAAAAACACTCGCTAGAACGAGTAAAACTCCAGGAAGAACACAGCTAATTAACTATTTTGAAGTCAAGGATGGTCTCTATCTTGTGGATCTCCCAGGCTATGGTTATGCAAAAGTGCCCCTCCCTATGCGCGAACACTGGCAAAAAATTCTTCAAGGATATTTTGAAAAACGTGAACCTTTAGATGCGTTAATTATGTTAATGGATTCTCGCCATCCTCTTACGGACCTTGATAAACAGATGCTCCATTGGTGCGAACATCAAGCATTGCCAACTCATATCCTCTTAACTAAAGCGGATAAACTCAGTAAAAATGAAGCCAGCAGTGCACTACATAAGGTTAAAAAAACATTAGCTGAAGAGTTCTCCATTCCCATCACGGTACAACTCTTCTCCTCCACAAAACCCGAGATCGGATTACAAGAAGCCCTTCACTATTTAGGCGAATGGATCAATCATTATGAGTCATAAACTACCACTGATTATTATCGCCGATATGGGGGCAACCTTTTCCCGTTTAGCCTTTATTGATGAATACCAAGCTATCCGTCACGTAAAAGTCTATCCTTCAACAGGCTTTCACTCCCCAAAAGAGGTGATTGGGGCTTATCTTACGGAAATTAACGTTGAAAACCCAGATCATATCTTTATTGCCGTGGCAGCACCTATCGTCAATGACCGTCTTATTTTAACAAACAATCATTGGGATTTTAGTCAACAAGAAATTGCTCAAGATCTCAATACTAAAGTCACTTTCATCAATGACTTTGAAGCATTATCACTATCGTTAGATCATTTATCTCACTTTGAAGTGACTGAAATCGGGCAACATACAGCGAGTAAGCCAAATCCTATACAGCACTCTAAAGTGGTTATTGGCACGGGTACAGGTTTTGGAACAGCCATCAGTTTACAAACAGAACATGGCACTATCAGTATTCCATCAGAAGGGGGGCATGCGCTCTATGCTCCTCAAGATTGTATTGAGACAGAACTGATCGACTTAGCCATCAAAGAGCTCAATCGCCCAGTGATTGTAGAGGATTTATTAGCGTGTAAACATGGCATCGAGCGTCTCATTCGCTTAATGTCCATTCAAGCACAGATCTCAACGATTCCCTTTGAGGCTACACCTGAAGGCTTACTTCAAGCAGCATTAGAGCAGCAAGAACCGTTTGCTATCCAAGTACTGGATCGTTACTGTATGATGCTTGGTAACGTGGCTAGTAATATTGCATTAATGACGGGGGCTGCTAGTGGCATTTATATTGGTGGTGGGTTCTCCCCTCGTTTTAGCGAATTTTTACAAGCATCAAAATTTAGAGCTTGCTTCGTGAATAAAGAATCTGTAGCCAATATCTTAGAAACTATTCCAACCTATCTCATTACCCATCCTTATGCGACATTAGTTGGACTACAACAAATTCTTCCCCGATACCTTTAATTTGATGAGAGGAGCTTATGTTATCTCATATACAAAATCACTATCATCAACTTCGTAAATCAGAAGCGAAAGTCGCTGACTGGGTCTTAGCGCACCCCAATGAAACCGTAGACCTTTCTATTAGTGCTTTGGCAGAAAAAGCCGGCGTTTCAGAACCGACCATTATGCGTTTCTGTCACGCTCTCAACTATGAAGGCTTCCATACGTTTAAACAACTTCTTGCCAAAAGCCTTCGATCAGGGGTACCTTTTGTTCATGGAAGCATCTCTCCACATGATTCAACCTCTAGTATCATCACTAAGCTGATTGATCAATCTAGCGCTGCGCTTCTCAATATGAAGAATTACTTAAAAGAAGAAGATCTTGATAAAGCGATCAGCTTACTTGAACAATCGAATCAAGTCATGTGTATTGGTCACGGTGTTTCCGGAGTGGTTGCAAATGATATTCAACAGAAACTTCTCCGAGTCGGGATTCCTGTTTCTGCTTATACCGATCATCATGTCCATAGTTTAGCTGCGAGCCTATTAACTCCAAAAGATGTCTTAGTTGCTGTCTCACATACAGGGAAAAGCCAAGATGTTATCGATTCGGCTGATCTTGCACTCTCAAATGGCGCAGCTGTTATCGCCTTTGCGCCTAAAGGCTCTCCTTTAAGTTATCATGCAACTGTAGTGCTAGAATCAGGGACAAAAGAAGATACCTCTGAATATATGCCGATGATTTCCCGTCTTGCAGACCTTGCGATTGTCGATATTTTACTTGTGACACTTGCCTTGAAAAAGGGACCTGAGTTTAGAATCGCCATGGAAAATTCCATGAAAATTATTGACTCAAAACGTACTAAAGAGTAGTACACACTTATCAGAGTACTTATCATAGACCTTTTCCAATCCTTCTATAAAATTAACGTTACCAATTTTAAATAAGCCAGTAAATCCCTATATATGATCATTGAACCCGCTCCCCATCCTCAAGATATCGAGGCTAAGCCTCTTCATAAGTATGCGCTTTTAATTGAGTATGATGGGCGTCAATTCAAAGGATGGCAAAAACAACATAATCCCCCTGTTCGCTCTATTGAAGAAGCATTAGAACATGCAGTGAGCTTTATTGCCAATGAACCAATAAAACTCATTTGTGCGGGAAGAACTGATGCTGGGGTTCATGCAATGAATCAGGTGGTACATTTTGAAACAACCGCCATAAGACCTAAACGGGCTTGGATGCTTGGGATAAACTCTAATCTCCCTGAAGATTGTGCTGTAAAAGATATCGTCACTGTCGATGAATCATTTCATGCCCGCTTTAGTGCTATCAGCCGTATATATCGCTATCAAATTTTTAATCACCCTTTTCGTAGTCCCTTAAAACGATTTTACGCCCTTTGGAATTACCACCCATTAAATGTTTTAGCGATGGAAAGTGCAGCGCAGCATCTTATTGGTGAGCATGATTTCTCTGCATTTCGCTCATCAGAATGTCAAGCGAACACCCCTTTTCGTAATATTCACTACATCCGCTTTAGCCAAAGAGGACATTTAATTGAAATTGAGCTCAAGGCTAATGCATTCTTACATAACATGGTACGTAATATTGTCGGCACATTACTAGAGGTTGGTCTTGAAAAAGAGACGCCTGACTATGTCAAAAAGGTTCTTGAAAGTCGAGATCGTACAATGGGTGGGATTACTGCTCCCCCTCAAGGATTATATCTATATAATGTAGAATACCCTGATGAGATTCAACCTAACTTTACGAATCACACCTCTAATTTTAGAGTATAAATCTCATCTTCAATCTTGTTTTATAACAGTTAAACAGAGTTAAATCACCTCCGGATTCGGATTAAGCCACAAAGGAATCATAATGAAACAGAAGACGGTTTTAACAGGAATTAGTACTACTGGAACTCCTCACCTTGGGAACTATGCTGGCGCTATACGCCCTGCCATTGACCTCAGTAAAACTCATGACAGTGCTTACTTTTTCTTAGCAGACCTCCATTCATTAATTAAATGTCAAGATGCACAGCTCGTCAACCAATCTCGCCTTGAAATTGCAGCGACTTGGATGGCTCTCGGTTTAGATACTGATAAAGCAGTATTCTACCGCCAATCTGATATCGAAGAAATTCCACAAATTACTTGGCTACTGAACTGTGTTACTGCGAAGGGTACAATGAACCGGGCACATGCTTATAAGGCCGCTGTTGATGAGAATATAGCAACAGACAATGATCCGGATAGAGGGGTCACAATGGGACTTTTCTCTTATCCTGTTTTAATGGCTGCGGATATTTTAGCATTCAACGCAGATCTTGTTCCCGTGGGAAGCGATCAACGTCAACACGTTGAAATAGCCCGTGAAATTGCACAACGTTTTAATCACATCTATAAAGATGACTTCTTTGTTATGCCACAGGAAGTCATTGATGATGAAACTGCGATTCTACCGGGACTTGATGGTCGTAAAATGAGTAAATCATACAATAATACGATTCCCCTCTTCTTACCCGAAAAACAGCTGCAAAAATCTATTAATCGAATTGTCACCAACTCCCTTGAGCCAGGTGAACCGAAAGATCCTGATAGCACGCATCTTTTCGATATTTATAAGGCTTTCGCAACAGAAGAAGAGACGGCAAACTATCGACAAGCACTCATTGAAGGAATGGGCTGGGGAGATGCTAAAAAAGCACTCTTCACCTTGATCAACAATGAAATTCAAGAGGCTCGTGAGCACTACAATGAACTAATGGCAAATCCTGCTCTTATCGAAGAAACCTTACAAAAAGGGGCAGAAAAAGCACGTATTCCAGCTAGAGAGATGCTCCAACGTCTTAAAGATGCCGTCGGTTTAAGAAATTTTGTTTAAGATTTGATTTTTATCATTCAAAACAACGAAAGTGACTCTAAAGAGTGGTAAAATTTTTCACCTACGCACACTGAAGGCCCTATACAAATAGGTCCTTCAGTTATCAACCGTAGATCACTAATAATGTCGCAATAATATCCATAACCAAAGAGATTGATATCGTGCCAGAAAATACAATGACTTTTAAAGGGGAGCAGCTAGAACTTCCTTTAGATCTCTTTATTCCGCCGGATGCTTTCGAAATTTGGTTGGAAGAATTTGAAGGCCCGCTAGATCTCCTACTCCATATTATTCGTAAAAATAACTTTGATATTTTAAATATCCCCATTCGCAGCATTACTGAACAATATATGTCCTATATTGATCATCTAGAAGAGGAGCGTTTTGAACTAGCTTCTGAATATTTGGTAATGGCGGCATGGTTAGCAGAGATTAAATCTCGGATTTTACTACCGCTTCCAGAAACAGATAATCCTGATGACGAAGAGCTAGACCCTAGACTCGAACTGATTCGTCGTCTGCAAGTTTATGCGCAATATAAAGAGATCGCACACACTCTCTCTAAAAAGCCACAACTCTATCGGGACACATTTCCTGTGTCTCCGGCAACACCAGATATCAAAATAACACCGCCACCTCCCACAGTAGAACTCTCCCAACTGATCGCTGCCGTTCAAAAAATATTAGCTCGCGCAGATCTGAGACAAAAACATAAAGTTGAATCAGAACGCATTTCGATCACTGATCGCATGAATCAAATTATCGAAAGTCTCTCCTCAACAAAGCCTATCTCCTTCCATGAGCTTTTTAAACCTGAAGAAGGTCGTTATGGGATTACGATCTCCTTTCTCTCACTCTTAGAACTGACAAAAAATCAAACCATTGTTCTTCAACAAGAAGCAGCATACAGTGAAATTATGATCACTTTAGCGGCCTAAACCTCAAACCTTCCTCAAATGAACAACATTAAGGGCGAGCTTGCCTTCCCCAAAAAAAGCGTTTATATTCTACGCTTATAACTCCTTGAAACTAATCTTTATTTATTATTTAGGAGTTTAAAATGAATCTATACTATCGTCTCATTAAAGTAAGTATTGCGACTTTTTCTGCCATCGCTTTGACTTTACTATCCATCACATATGCTGCCCCTATCAATATCAATCGTGCTGATGTCCCGATGATCATTGATAATCTATCTGACATTGGCCCAGTCAAAGCAACCGCCATTGTCGAGTATCGCGAACTCAATGGTCCTTTTAAGAAAGCTGAAGATCTTCTAGCCGTCAAAGGTATTGGGGAAAAAACATTAGAAAAAAATAGAGATAACCTCCTCTTTGAGGATCATGATCCCCAAAAACCACGCGATACTTCAGATAATCAATAGATAACTTAAATATGAGAGATTTTCCCATAAACTCTCAAGATCATTACTTATATGATCCTCAAAAAGAGTACGGAATCACATTAATAGAGCTACTCATTACCCTATTTCTTTTTTCCGTACTCTTCTTTTTTGCACATCAATCTTACCAAAACTTTCAACGTACGATGAATGAGGAGATTCTTCTCGCAACTTTTATGCAACAATTAAAAATGGCGAAGACACTTGCTTCTATTGAGAATCGTGCATTAACACTCTGCGGAACACTGAATGGAGTAACTTGTGTTTCTGCTCAAGAGAAAAAATGGCAAGGATGGCTACTCTTCTATGATGATCATGCCACCTTTACACCTGACAAAGAAACCATTATTGCTTATCAAGCCCCTCGAGAATTGTTAGAAAAGGGATTCTATTTAAAAACCACAAACAATATTGGAGGTGGCATTAACTTTAAATCCCGACGAGAATACGCCTATGGAATGGCTCGCTCACTAGCAAATGGTCGTATTTATCTCTGTCGTCCCCCTGACAAAGCCTTAAAAAACCAGCTGTTTTATACCATCATCATTAATGTCTACGGCTATTCTCGTCTCGCACACAAAAAAGGCGCTTGTCCTTAGCGCCCTTTTTATAATGACTAATTATTAATCTGTTAACAAATCTGTTATTTTTCTTTACGCATTTTGAAAGGTGCATAAATTAAAATAGCGATTAATAGAAGTCCTAAATACCCAATTAAAGGATAGAAATAAGCGATAAGGTCCGTAAAGCCAACAAAGCTTGCAACATAGCCAACCGCACCTGTTACCACTGCAAAAATATAAGATCGCTTTGTTTGCATAACCGTAAAACGTGCTACAAAAGCATAATACATCGCCACTCCCGTATTATAGATCATTCCAAATAAGACAATAGCCATACAGCCCCCTAATACCGGCGAGATATCTTGAATGATTCTTAAAAGAGGTAATGGATAAGCGCCTACGACATCAACCTTTAAGAAAATCGCAAGGTGCGCAATTAAAATTAAGACCCCAACACCAAGCCCCCCTATAAATCCACCCCAAGTTGCAATTTTAGTATTCGGCTCACTTCCCCCCATCACTAATGCCATTCCAGCTCCCACTGCAATATTAAAAGAGACGTAGTTAATCGCTGAAATAAACCAGTTAGGGAGAGATGTTTCGATACTCGTCGCAATAGGGACTAATACTTCTAAGGATTGACTATAAGTGAAAAGACTGTAAACACAGATCACAACCAATGCAAGAATTAAAAATGGGGTAATACTGCCAATTAAACTAATGACTCGCTGAATAGGCATTAATACGGTTAAAACGATTAATACTGTCATCACAAGACTCCCCACAAATGGAGAGATATTTAAAAACTGTGTCCCTAAACTTCCAGCACCGGCGACCATGACAACCCCAACCCCAAATAAGGTAAGAATAAGAATCCAATCGATTACTCGCCCTAAGTAAGGTCCGCTTAATTTAAAAATAGCCTCATTATGGGAATGAACCTTCATGATACTTCCTATTCTTGTGAGCATCATTCCCATGTAAGCAAATAGCCCTGTTGCAAAAACAGCGCCTAATGTTCCCATATACCCAAAACTTGTAAAGTACTGCAAAATTTCCTGACCCGATGCAAATCCTGCGCCTACAATAATCCCAATAAACGCACTTGCAATACGCAATACCTGAAACATAACTCCTCCTAATATCATTATTTATTTTTATTAATAAGTTCTATATATAAGCCATAATTTAATACTAAAGACAAATTTTTATCATCATCAATAAATTCTAAAAATAGTAACCCGATGAAATAATCGACATCTACATCAATAAAATAGCATCTCAACCTTTCTAATATTATTAAAAATGATCATGTAAGCATTTATTACTGATTAACAATATCCTTCAGGTCTCCCTATTTTGTTCCACTGACTCCTCAAAAACTTCTTTATTAACCGCCTTGATCACCGCCTATTCTAATCCCCATCTTCAATTGATAATGGCTTCTTTGAAAAGAGGGTATACCTCAAGAGAATAATCTCGCATGATGGTCTCTGTCTCATTTACGTATTAAGGAAGTGATTGTTGATAGTCTTAAGGCAAAAGGCCTATAAAATAATATCATTTCATCTATTTCATCTATTTCATCTATTTCATCTATTTCATCGTTAATATGATCAATTCTTCTTCATGACATAAACCATAGAATCATCCATCAAAAAGGAGAAGAACCAACGTCCTTCTCCTCTTTCCTTCGCTCTATTTAGACTATCTGAAAACCATCTGAATTAAGGTAACTCTTTCTTCTGCTTTCCTGTATAAAAATCACTATTGACATAAAAATGGTATAGTCGTCGCAATGCGACCATCAATACGGCACATACCGGTAAGGCTAATAAAATACCGACAAAGCCAAAGAGACTTCCTCCGACCATTAAAGCAAACACTACTGCGATAGGATGCATTCCCAATTTATCCCCAATTAAGATCGGTGTTAAAACAAAACTCTCCATTAATTGCCCAATTCCAAAAACAACGCCCACGAGTGCCAGATGGGTAATCGTCCCATATTGAAACCAAGCGACCAACAATCCCATGATAATTCCAGAGCTTGCACCAACATAAGGAACAAAGCTAATTAAGCCAGCAATAATCCCTATTACCAAACCATACTCCACCCCTATTATGGTTAAACCAATACTATAAATACTTGCTAAGCAGAACATCACCGTCAATTGACCACGCAAGAAACTACTTAACATAAAGTTGGCTTCTTGTAAGAAACTCAATGTTTGTGGAAAAATAGAACGAGGAATTAAGGTTTCAATCTTCTCTGTAATAAACCCCCAATCGCGCATAACATAAAACGTTAGCATAGGAATTAAGAAGAGACTGACAAAAAAACCGATGATTCCTAAAACAATACTGCTAATCGAAGGGGCTATTTTAGAGATAATATCTTTTAATGCCGCCAATGATTGTGTAATAGCTCTATCTGCCGCTTCTTGATTGTTTCGAAATTCCTCTAGTGAAAAAAGCCGCTCAAACTTTGGGAAAATATTATCTTGCATCCAAAAGTAATAAGAGGGCCATTTCTCAATAAAAGCAATGATCTGATTAATCAATTGGGGAATCACGACTAATAAGATCACAACCAATAAGGCCAATAGTCCAGCAAAAACTATACTCACAGCCCAGACTCTAGGGATTTTACGAGACTCAATTTTCTGGACGATAGGATTGCCTAAATAGGCCAAACCAAAGGAGACTAAAAAAGGGATTAAGACCGAAGATAACCGATGAATTAAATAGATGGACAGGATGATCCCAATCCAGAAAAATATAAGGCGATTGACCCGATCAAATAACATACTTGCTCCTAATACAAAAAATCTATGAGATAATGGAAGCTCATGAAAAAACTCATCTATCTCGCTTTATATCGCCCTATTTTACGCATATTATGATCTTTCGCCTTATTTATTTTCAGAGCCCTCAAAAAGAAGAGATATCTCATCACTTTATTGCGAAAAAATAGGGAATCCCCTATGATTAGCCCCTATCTTCATTTTATTGATATCAATTATTTCCCTTATGAATAACAACGTCTCTTCTCAAACAACAACCTCAACAGCACAAAATAGTCTGATTGAGCAGATAGATGCCCTCTTACCGCAAACACAATGTGAAAAATGCGAATATAAAGGATGCTACGCTTATGCAGAAGCGATCGTCACCGAAGAGGCAGAGATTAATCGTTGTCCACCTGGTGGGGATGCTGTCATTGCCGCCTTAAGTGAACTGCTACAACAACCCATCATCCCATTAAATAAAGATTTAGGTGAATATAAGCCTCCCCAAGTCGTTAGAATTGAAGAAGATTTCTGCATTGGCTGTATGAAATGTATTATTGCCTGCCCCGTGGAAGCTATCGTGGGTGCTCGCCGCTTAATGCATACCGTGATTAAAGAAGAGTGTACAGGTTGTGAGCTCTGTATTCCTCCCTGCCCACTTAATTGTATTGTGATTGAACCATTAAATCCTCAGCTGGGCGAATCTCTCATCGGTCTCAGTGATTGGGAGAAGACTCGAGCCAAAAAATCTCGTCAACGCTTCAATGCTAAAAAGTCCCGAGAGAACGCTCGTAATAACATTACAGATACCCAACCTCCACAAGAGAAATCATTGGCTGATCCTGTTTCTAAATCAAGCATGCTTGACCTTATTAATCTTGCACGTAAAGAATTTAACGATAAATAATCGTGCAAGATATACACTATAATCATCCAATCTCTTTTAGCACGATTATCTAATAAAAAATCAATATTCATCACCAAAAAAATATGAGCAAGAAAAAAGAATATCAGCGTTTAATGAACAAAAAAGAAATTACCACTTTCTTCACCATTTTACGCAATGAAAATCCACAGCCTCAAACAGAGCTAATCTATCATTCAACATTTGAATTATTAGTGGCGGTTCTTCTCTCCGCACAATCAACAGATGTAGGGGTCAATAAAGCAACGGTGCATCTTTTTAAAGCGGCAAATACACCACAAGCCATGTTTGAACTCGGTGAAGAGAAAATTAAAGAATATATTAAAACATTAGGGCTCTATAATTCAAAAGCGGCCAATCTTTATAAAACCTGCGAAATTTTAGCAACCAAATACCATGGCGAAGTCCCTGATAACCGTGAAGCATTAGAATCTCTTCCCGGCGTGGGGAGAAAAACTGCAAACGTCGTACTCAATACCGCCTTTCGTCAGCCGACAATGGCGGTTGATACCCATATATTTAGACTCTCTAACCGGACAGGATTAGCGCCAGGAAAAAATGTCCGAGAAGTTGAAGACCAACTTATCAAGCGTATTCCTAAAGAATTTATTTTAGATGCTCATCACTGGCTCATATTACATGGGCGTTATACCTGTGTTGCACGAAAACCCCGTTGTGGCTCCTGCCTGGTTTATAACGAATGCCACTTTTTAGAAAAAACGGATGAGTAAACAATCAAGCAACACTTCTTCCTCGTGCACAAACATCTGTTTTTTTTACAGGAAAAGTAGCAGAGATACGTACGCTCAATATCCAAACACAATACCAGTCCCATAAAAAAGGATGCGCCTTTAAAGCGCATCCTTTAATAAAATCATCGGATAAATCCCTCTATCCTTTATTAACTAATGAGTGACTCCATCAAATTCTTTACCGAAGTTCTACGACAAAATGGTGCATTCACGCTAGCCCAAATCGGTTGAAACTCCTCGATATTTTCCCCGGTTTCTAGCTCATCAATCGTCGCAGCATGCGCTAAAAATAGCTGTTCTGGGAATGGTAATGTTTTACCTCGCACTTTGCGTAATGCTTGTGTCCCTTCATTACTGATACAACGCCCTAAAACGCCAGTCCAATGCTGTGTTAAGACACTATCATATTCATTGCTAGTTAAAATTTTCTCAGCTTCAACCTCTGATAAGCCTGCCTCATCACTGAGCATAAAGGCCGTACCAATAGCAACACCATCTGCACCTTGAATCATTGCTGCAGCAAAAGATGATTTATTATAAATTCCACCAGATACAAAAAATGGCTTCTCCAATACACGATCCGCTTGGGATATCAGTGCTTGCGCGCTAAAAGCATGCTGCATGGCATCTCCAATAAAGGTTAAACGCATTCCTCCTGACTCAAAGCCTTGTAAAAAGTGTGCATCAACACCACGCTCTTCCCACAATAAGGCTTCGATCATATGGGTGGAGTTTCCAATAACCTTCATTTTTGCACTATGCAAAATATCAATGATCCCCTGTTCAGGAACACCAAACGAAAAGCTTACAACGGGAACATCTTCTATTAATAAAATATCTAACAGTTCTTCTAATGGCGATAATGCCCACGCTTCTGTATTGAGAGACTCTAACTCTAACTGCTCGGCCCCAGCAAAGCCTTTTAAACGAGAAATCGCCTCTTCATAGTTGCTAGTTTGCAACGCATTCTTATCAGTCACCATTAAGTTCACACCAAATGGTCTGTTTGTTAATGCTTTTACGGCCTGAATTTCATGCTGTAATGCTTCGGCTGTTAATAATCCACCGGCAATCATACCAAGTCCACCATTATTGGAAATCGCCGCGACTAACTCTGTAGAGTCGCCGTGATAAAGCGGTGCTTGAATAATCGGAAACTCAATGGAGAGTAATTGAGCTAATCTCGCAGGTTTTCTAATGGTCATTTCATCTCCAAACTAAATAAATTAATCGCATTTTCAAAGGTTATCTTAGCAAGTTCTACGACTTCAAGCGATTTTTGTTCTGCTATATAACGTGCAATTTGTACTAAATCTGCAGGATAATGGATTTCGCTGCGTTGACGATAGCTTCCCGCTTGATAAGGCCCATCTGTCTCTAACAACAAGCGTTCCAATGGCGTCGCCATTAATAGTGCTCGCATTTTACTAGCTCTTGGGTAAGTTACATTACCCCCAAATCCCACATAAAACCCTAATTCCAAAACTTGTGATAATTGCTGCAAGCTACCATTAAAACCATGAAAAACGCCATTAACACCTTGATATTTACGTAAAATCTTTAAGACCTGATCCACCGCTTTATAGGAGTGAATAATCAAAGGAAGCTGGTATTTTTTTGCTAAGACAACCTGTTTTTCAAATATATCAAACTGTCTCTCCTCAACGCCTGCTGCAAAATCTAAGCCACATTCGCCTATCGCTACAGGAGAATAAGCCTCAATTCCCGCTATTAAATCCGCTTCCCAATTCGTCGCTAAACTCTCTAAAAACCATGGATGAATACCAAAGGCGTTAAAGCAATTTGAAAACTGATTCGCAATCTCTATTTGAAAAGGAATATCCATAGGTAATGTTCCAGGGATTACCCATCCATCGACACCTCGTGCATTGGCCTCTCGTAATAACGCCGGCAATTGGGATTGATACTCTATGGCATTGAGATGAATATGTGAATCAATCAAACGCATTCTCGCACTCCATTCTCCTCGATAAATCAACTTCACAACGATATCTAATATCAAGATAATCAATTAACAGCGTTTTCAATCTAAAAAAGACGATTCAGGTATCTTTAAAACGAGAGTCCTACTGATCATCATGCGATTTATTAATGATCTTTTCTTAATGAATCTTCGGCTGATCTTTAAGATGAAAATAGAGCATTAATGCGCCCATCCGTACAAACTCCACAAGCTCTTCCAGTGCAAGCTTATCTTCTTCATTCCCTAGGCTTTCTAACACCTCTTCACTATCTAACGCCGAAAACTCGACGATATAACGAATAAAGTCCTGCCCATCTTCATCTAAACGCCCATAAAGCTCACTAGATAAGCCAAATCCGTAACTAAAGCCATGGCACCAGCGAATAAAGCCATTTACGCGTTCCTTCAGCTGATCTTCCTCTGCAATCAAAAGACGCAGACCGAATTCTGTTGAATTCATCTCTTCGAGCGTTTTATCATAGAGAATTTTTAAAATCTCCTCATTTAGTGGCGAATCATCAAAACGAATATGATCTAACTCTTGTAACCAATCTTTAAAATGATCAAAGGAAGTACTATTTAATAACGCCACCAACACTCCCTGAGCTTCAGCCAAATTTAACCCTTGGAATTGTGCTTGTAGTAGTTCATATGACACAGTTTGAGGGATACGGCTTTCATCTACCATTGAATTCTCCAGTCTTATATACGCATGCATTCTCTGCATGTTGATTCATTGACACTGAGAAATAGAAATGTTCGTCTCTATTTCAATATTTAAGGCACAATTATAGCGATTTCCACTATTTTTTGACAGTAAAAACACGCTAAAAAGGCTTTAACACTCTGTGCTAAAGCCTTTTAAAGATCTTGTGTGCAAGTATTATTTTTTTAAATACTTATTTGTTCACAGATTCACGTAAACCTTTACCTGCTCTGAACGCTGGTACACGTGATGCTTTGATCTGGATTGTTTTTTCAGGATTACGTGGGTCACGACCTACACGTGCAGCACGATCACGTACTGTGAATGTACCGAAACCAATTAAAGTAACGCTATCACCTTTAGCGAGCGCCTCAGTAATGGTCTCCATCACTGCTTCAACTGCTTTCGCAGAAGCTACTTTCGTCATTTCCGTTTTTTCTGCTACTGCAGCAATTAATTCAGTTTTGTTCATAAAATTATTTCCTACTATTAAAAAACATGTGATTTGCATTGTACCAATGCTTATGTCTATTCAAACTAACAAACATTGTTAATTCTGTATAGATTTATACGTCCGCAATCAACTCAAGTCAAGTGTTTCAATGCGTTTTCGCTCTATTTTTGATCTGCGAGGGGTCTTCCTGCATCATCGTAAAGCTACTAAAGCGTTCCCAATCATCTGACCTTGTAAGTGACTGTGTTAAAGCATAATCTACCACTTCATCGAAGGTTTTAACAGGAATAATCTCAAGTGCTTCCAAAACATTTACAGGAACATCTTCTAAATCTTTCTGATTTTCATCAGGAATTAAGACCGTGCGAATCCCTGCTCTTTCTGCAGCAATGAGTTTTTCTTTCAACCCGCCAATGATTAAAACATGCCCGCGGAGCGTGATTTCGCCTGTCATTGCAATATCTGAACGGATTGGCACGCCCAATAAAGCCGACAATATTGCCAAAGTTATTGCCGCACCGGCACTAGGTCCATCTTTAGGAATTGCACCTTCGGGCGCATGAACATGAATATCCCATTTTTTATAAAAATCTTCAGGTAATCCATAGTAATTACTGCGTGCGCGAATGACGGTTAACGCTGTTCTAACAGATTCCTTCATCACATCACCTAAACTACCAGTTGCAATTAATTCTCCCTTACCAGGAACTAATTGCACCTCAATCCCTAACAAATCTCCGCCTACTTGTGTCCAAGCAAGACCATTCACGTAGCCGACCTCATGGGCATCTTCTTTAATACCATGTCGATATTTTATGGCTCCTAAATAGTGCTTAATTCTTGCCGCATCAACCACTTCACCTTTACGTGTTTTATCCTTCTCAAGTAGACGCTCTTTAATGAATTTCCGACAGATTGTATTAATCTCTCGCATCAAATTACGAACACCAGCTTCCTTCGTATAGTGATTAATCAGATAAAGTAACCCCTCATCTGTAAATTTAATCTCTTCACTTGAGAGCCCATTTTCTTTATAAGCTTCCGACAATAAATGATTCTTTGCTATCGCCAGTTTTTCTAATTCGGTATAACTTGAAAGCTCAATAATATCCATTCGATCCCGAAGAGGTCCCGGAATGTTATAGCTATTAGCCGTGGCAATAAACATCACTTCAGAGAGGTCAATATCGATATCTAAATAGTGATCGTTAAATGTACTATTTTGCTCAGGATCGAGTACTTCGAGCAGAGCATCTGCCGGATCTCCTTTATGACTATTGCCTGTCTTATCGAGCTCATCTAGTAAAATTAAAGGATTTTTCGTTTTTGCCTTCGCTAACAATTGCACAAGCTTTCCAGGCATTGCCCCAATATAAGTACGGCGATGTCCTCGAATCTCTGACTCATCATTGACACCACCAAGACTCATTCTCATAAATTCACGTCCTGTCGCCTCTGCAATAGACCGTGCAAGAGACGTTTTACCAACACCCGGAGGACCGATAAAACAGAGGATATCGCCTTTTTTAGACTTTGTATGGCTAATCACTGCTAAATGCTCAAGAATATGGTCTTTAACCTTCTCTAGCCCTGAATGATCCTTATCTAAAACCTTTTTCGCAGTTGTAAGCCCGTAACGTAATCTTGAACGTTTATGCCATGGCATTTTGAGCAACCAATCAATATAAGTCCTCGCCACAGTTCCTTCTGCAGACATTGCCGGCATTGACTTTAAGCGCTTCACCTCATTAAGCGCTTTCTCTTCTGCTTCTACCGGCATCTTTGCATCACGAATACGTGCTTCAAGCTCCTCAAGTTCTGAAAGCCCTGAGTCACTTAGCTCATCAAGCTCTTTATGAATCGCTTTAATCTGCTCATTAAGATAATACTCTCGCTGATTTTTCGAAATCTGCGTCTGTACCAATCCATGAATACGGCGTTGGAGATCAATAATATTGAGCTCCACCGTTAAACTATTTATTAATGCATCTGCAGCACCACCTAATGAATCTTCTCCCAAGATTGCTTGCTTCTTTTCGACACTCATCGGTATTTCACACGCAAGCTTCATCACTAAAGGCGCAAGTTGCTTCTCTTCCAAAAGCTTTTCAGGCGTTAACTGTTTTATTTGTGCATTTTCAAGCAGTTTTTTAATCAGTTTTTCAAAAGTTAAATAGTAGACTTCCTCTTCTGCCGGCGTGAGATTATCTTCAAAAGGTGCCAGTTCATACTGCCCCATGACAAAATCATATATAAAACCATCGGCATTTTCATAAACTAATGACTTGGTTTCTTTAAGATGAACCCGTTCAATGGCTTCAACCGTAATTTGATAAGATCCACCCTTTGATAACTTACTCGAGACAATATTCACCACGACCCCCGTATGGTAAATCGTCTCCATCGTAATATCTTCATCATCCGGATCTTTAAGGCTCATTAAGAGAACTTTATTATCCACTTCTGCCGCCATTTCCAACGCACCAATTGAGAGCGGTCTTCCCACTAGCAGTGGCGTCTTTGTCCCCGGAAATACCACTAAATCGCGCAACGCAAGAATTGGTAATTCCGCATAATTATCTTTCTTTTGAGACATTCTTTTTTTATCTCCAATATTTATAATTCTATTATGGCGTTGATGCCCAGTACCATGATCTTAACACCTAACTTCGATTGTTAGAAGTTATGCTATGATAGCTTTTTACATTTTTAATCTTAAGACTAGACATAGATATGGCGTCAGATCCTACAATTTTCAAGCTTTCAACTCATTATTCTCCAGCGGGAGATCAGCCTGCTGCAATTAAAGCATTGACGGAAGGTCTCAATGATGGGCTTGCATTCCAAACTTTGCTAGGTGTAACGGGATCTGGAAAGACCTTTACAATGGCTAATGTCATTCAAAATACCCAACGCCCCGCAATGATTCTCGCCCCCAATAAAACATTAGCCGCACAGCTTTATGGAGAGATGAAAGAGTTTTTTCCGAACAACGCGGTAGAATACTTCGTCTCTTATTATGATTACTATCAGCCTGAAGCTTATGTCCCGGCATCGGATACATTTATTGAAAAAGATGCCTCCGTTAATGATCATATCGAACAGATGCGACTCTCGGCGACTAAAGCGATCCTAGAACGTCCTGATACTATTATTGTCGCAACGGTTTCCGCAATTTATGGGCTCGGTGATAAAGATCATTATATGAGTATGATTCTTCATGTCTCAAAAGGAGAAATCATCGATCAACGCGCAATTATTAAACGCCTTGTGGAGCTTCAATATACCCGTAATGATACAGTTCTAGAGCGAGGAACTTTTAGGGTTCGAGGAGAGATCATCGATATTTTCCCAGCAGAGAGTGAGCGTGATGCTGTTCGCATTGAACTCTTTGATGATGAAATTGAAAACCTCTCATTCTTCGATCCGCTTACAGGTCATGTTTCTCGTCAGGTTCCCCGGTTAACGGTCTATCCATCTAGTCACTATGTTACCCCCAAAGAACGCCTACTCGCTGCGGTAGAAGAGATTAAAATTGAGCTTGCGGCAAGATTAGAAGAGCTCCGTTCTCAAAACAAATTATTGGAAGCTCAGCGGATAGAACAGCGTACAAAGTTTGATATCGAAATGATGATTGAGCTAGGCTACTGCCAAGGAATTGAAAACTACTCTCGTTATCTCTCAGGTCGAAATCCCGGAGAAGCCCCTCCCACTCTTTTTGATTATTTACCAGATAATGCCATCTTCTTTATTGATGAGTCACATGTAGCGGTTCCACAAGTCGGAGCGATGTATAAAGGCGATCGTTCCCGTAAAGAAACGCTCGTAAATTATGGCTTCAGATTACCCTCTGCGCTCGATAACCGTCCACTCAAGTTTGAAGAGTTTGAAGCATTAATGCCGCAAACCATTTTTGTCTCAGCAACCCCAAGTACTTATGAGGCAGAACATGCTGATCAGATTGTTGAACAAGTCGTTCGCCCCACGGGTCTCCTCGATCCTATTGTGGAGATCCGCCCTGTAGATACCCAGGTAGATGATGTTTTTTCAGAAATTACGGCACGTGCCGCAAAAAATGAACGAGTATTAATTACAACTTTAACAAAACGCATGTCAGAAGACCTTACGGAATTCTTAAGCGAGCATGGGGTAAAAGTGCGCTATCTACATTCGGATATTGATACGGTAGAGCGTGTGGAAATTATTCGAGATCTACGATTAGGGGTTTTTGATGTATTGGTGGGGATCAACTTACTACGTGAAGGATTAGATATTCCCGAAGTTTCACTCGTGGCAATTTTAGATGCGGACAAAGAAGGCTTTCTTCGCTCTGAACGCTCACTCATCCAAACAATCGGAAGAGCGGCTCGTAACTCTGAGGGAAAAGCCATTCTTTATGCCAATAAAATCACGAAAGCAATGCGTTATGCCATTGATGAAACGGAGCGTCGACGCGCCCTTCAAGAAGCCTACAATAAAGAACACGGCATAACACCCACAACGATCATCAAAAATATTCAAGATATTATGCATGATGCGAGAGAAACCGATCCTAAAAATGAGTATATAAAAGAGTATCGCGGCAAGCTGGTCATCGATCATTCAGCGATTGAAAATGAACATCAATTTAAATCAGACCCTAAACAGCTTACCAAGCATCTGCAAAAACTGGATAAAGAGATGCTCCAACATGCTCAAAACTTGGAGTTTGAAGAGGCAGCTCGTGTTCGAGATGAGATTGAGCGTTTAAAGAAAGAGTTTTTACTTTCTTAAAAAACTTCATAGATATTGTTTTTAACAGATATTATTTTTAACAGATATTGATAAAAAAAGTATTTATGTAAAGGGGGTTTATAGAGCGTATTGCTTCCGAGACAGCCCTCTGAACCTCAAGACATAACAACATTCCTAAGAATCTCTGGAATAACCGAAGAATCAATTCAAAGGTTCTTGGAAAGAGATGATGCAAATGGTCTTACGCCCGTCCCCTTGCTTATTAAACAATTTTTCATAAGTCAATTTCAAACAGATCTCATTCTACATACCAATATTCAGCAGTTACATTAATTCATAGCAACAAACGAGAAAAAAGCCATCAAACAATCATTGTGATCTCTTGATGACTTCCATATTCAATAGAACGAACATTGCTCAATATTGGAGAGTAAAAAGTTTAGGAAAGGAAGATCTGTGATTTTAATCGCTTATCTGAGACGTCCATCATTACTATTCTTAATGCTGTTAGCTCTTTCTCACAAATGATGATTAAAAGATCAATCTTCTCCCCGATAACCTCTTCACTCCCTTGTCATGCTATTCCCGACACAAATCTCATTTATCAAAGATCTTCTTGATCAGAAAATGCCGGACTTTAGTCTCTAAAGTTATTAAATGCTAGCGGTAGATCTTTCACCTTATCTCGAAGAATGGCAATTGCTTCTTGAAGATCATCACGCTTTTTCCCGCTAACGCGAACACTGTCTCCTTGAATAGATGCTTGAACCTTCATCTTCTCATCTTTAATGGTTTTCACAATTTTTTTAGCCTGATCTGTTTCAAGTCCACATTTAATGATGATCGTCTGCTTCAATAGATTTCCCCCAACCTTTTCAGGTTTTGCGCTTAAATCTAAAAAGCGAATATCCACATTTCGACGGGTCATTTTTGAGGTCACCACACTTTGAACCTGTTCTAACTGAAAATCACTTTCCGCATGAAGGACAATATTCTTATCCACTAATTCACATTTAGCACCTGTTCCTTTAAAGTCAAAACGTGTATCAATCTCTTTGATCGCTTGGTCAATCCCATTGCGAACTTCAACCATATCTGGTTCCATAACGATATCAAATGAAGGCATAATCCATTCCTTTATATATTCAAAATTAGTATCCCCTAAATGATACAACAATACGGGACGAACCTTAAACAGTGTTCACTCTGATTGAGTAGTTTCCTACTTATATCCCCCTAAACACGTTATAATAACCTCGTAAAATTCATTCAAACAGTCTTGTTTTCCGAGAATAAACCACGCTTTAGGCAAGATTTAACGGAATAACAACAATACAAGACATCCCATAGATTGAATTGTCTGACTTTAGCCATCAACCGACAAGGAATGACCATCATGCAATCCGTTAATACCACACATCGTGACTCACACACTGTGACCAACATCGGCTTTATCGGTGGAGGAAATATGGCGCGTGCAATTTTGACAAGCCTTAGCGAGCAGAAAGAACAATTTTCATTGTATGTCTGTGATCGTAATGCTGATAAGCGCCACTATTTCCAAAACACCCTAGGCATCACTGCCACAGAGGATTACCGAGATTTCATCGACTCTCTTGATATCATTATCCTCGCCATTAAACCGCAAGGATTCCCAGCCCTTCTACAAGAGCTGCAGCCACTCATTAAACCTCATCAGCTGATAATCTCCGTGGCTGCAGGCGTTTCTGTCTCTGCCATTTTACGGGGGCTTAGCAAAAAAGCCCATCCGGTGATTCGAGTCATGCCCAATACCCCTTCTACTATTGGGTTAGGAGCTTCTGCAATCTATGCGAATACCGAAGTGTCGGACCAGCAAAAAAATATAACTGATGCGATTTTTACCAGTTGCGGTGTAACAGCATGGCTACAAGACGAAAAACTCATTTCAGCAGCAGTAGCAGTGTCAGGATCAAGTCCTGCGTATATCTACTATCTTATGGAAATAATGACAAAAGTCGGCGTACAGATGGGATTAGATGAAGCGAGTAGCAAAACCTTAACACAGCAAGCAGTATTAGGCTCAGCACGATATAGCCAACTCTCTGATCTTTCTCTGGAAACTTTAAAAAGAAATGTCATGTCGCCTAAAGGCACTACAGAGCAGGCAATATTCAGCCTGGAAGCTAACCATTTAGATCGCATTGTGGAAGATGCAATGCAAGCAGCATTTAATCGAGACCAAGAGCTTTCAGAAATTATTTCAAAAGAGATCCTATAAGCCCCTATCTTATAAAATGCAGTATCACCGCAAAACGGAAGAAACGACCGGATCATCTTCCGTTTTACATAATATCTCCTAAAATAAGAACCTTAGCCTCACAACAACTCAACTGAGTTTACAGCGGCTATTGACCACTTGAAACATCAAAGGTACTTCAACATTATGATTCAAAATATTCTCGAATTTATCATTGAGATCGCTTATAGCTTTGCCATCATTTTTATTTTATTACGTTTTTTACTTCAACTGGCAAAGGCGAATTTTTATCACCCTATTGTCCAATCTATTGTAAAAGTCACCAACCCTATTGTTTTACCCATCCGTAAAATTACTCCCATTATCGGAGGTGCTGACTGGGCCTGTATTGCTGCGGCTATCATTATCACCATAATAAAGTATGTATTATTGATGTTACTAAAAGTGATGGCTCCTATCTCCCCCTTAATTCTTGCCGGCGTTGTCATGCTCGAAATTCTTCGAAACATTATCTACATTTACCTTTTTGCCTATATTATTCAGGCAATCAGTAGCTGGATAGGATCGTCTCCGAGGCAAACGATTTTTTTAAGTCTTCTAGAGAAACTAACACACCCCATCAATAAGCGAGTACCTTTTAAGCTTCAAGCTGGCATGATGGATTTCAGACCCATGGTCATCGTCTTAGCACTCTTCCTAGGCTTAAGAATAATCAGCTATTTTTATGCAAAACTAGTCTTCTTCTCCTAAACACTTTTTCCGCTATTTTTCTTATAAAAGACCAAAAAAGAGAGATAGAAAGCAAGAAGAAAGCTCCTTCGGATAATTCTTTCGGAGAATTAATCATGAGTTAAGTCTCTTAATTCATGATCATTATCTTCAAAAAGCGATATGCTGATAGCTCATCCCTTACAAAAGCCCAACTCAATGATTTACCGAACCTTTTAGTTACAATAACCATGACAATACCTCAAAACTCTGTAAAAACCTATTCTGAAGATCCGTTAAATAGTCAAACTATCTGCATCCATGAAGCCTTTATGCGAGAAGCTTTAAAGGAGGCGGAAAAGGCAAGAGCTATTGGGGAAGTCCCTATCGGTGCCGTCGTTGTTCAAAATGGTGAAATTATTGCCCGTGGCCATAATCGATCCATCATAGATTGCGATCCAACGGCACACGCCGAAATCGTTGCGATTAGAGAGGCTTGTCGTATAATGAGCAATTATCGCCTACCCAACACGACCCTTTATGTCACGTTAGAGCCTTGCACAATGTGTGCCGGAAGCTTTCTACATACAAGAATCGATACCGTGGTGTATGGCGCTGGAGACTCTCGCAATGGCGCTCTAGGCACCAATTTAAATGTCAATGACTACAAAGCATTTAATCATAAACTTACGATTATTCCCCGTATTCTTCAAGAGGAATGTAGTACTTTAATTAAAGCGTTTTTTAAAGAACGCCGGACCAAAACTGAGGGAAAATAATGATGACAACTATCAAAGATGCTTATTTTAAGCTGATTGAGGAGAAAGGCTTTAAGGTTGATCCTGTTCAGGTATCAGTTGCAGAAAGCTACGATAAACTGCGTGACAAAATATTAACGGATGCGCCTCTTCAAGCAGAAGATACTCGCTCCTTTATGCAGAAAATTATCAGCCCTTTTGCTAGTAGTCCTATTACCTATAGCGATCCTCGAGGGCTCTATATCTATGGTCGTGTAGGTCGGGGAAAAACTTTTCTCATGGATCTTTTTTTCGATAATATTGATGTTCCTAAAATTAGAGAACACTACTATCATTTTATGCAGGATGTGCATAAAAAAATGCGTCAACATCAAGGTGCGGAAGATCCCTTAAAGCTGGTGGCAAAAGAATTTGCCAAAGAGTGTAAAGTCCTCTGCGTTGATGAATTCCACGTCATTGATATTACCGATGCAATGATTCTTTATCGTCTATTAGATGCCCTTCTCTCCGAAGGAATCTTCTTTATCACAACATCAAACCGAGAACCTGATGCGCTCTATAAAAATGGTCTCCAGAGGCAACAATTTTTACCGGCGATTGAAATTATTAAAAAGCGCCTCGGCATTATTGTGCTCGATACAGATCAAGATTATCGAATGCGCCATATTGAAAGCGCCGATGTCTGGTTTGTGGGAGATCAAGCCGCACAAGAGAGTCACTTTAGAACGCGATTTGAAGACATTGCCGGAGAATCTAGCGAACCTGCGGTACTAGATGTGAATGGTCATGACTTTAAGATGATTGAAATGCATGATAACTGTGCATGGTTTACCTTTGAGGAAGCGTGTAAAAAAGCACGATCATCACAAGACTTCATCTATCTTGCTGGCATTTTAGATACCGTATTTTTTAGCGGATTACCGCAGCTTACACGCTTTCTAGAGAATGAAGCTCGACGCTTTGTCATCATGATTGATGAATTTTATGACCAAGGAGTGAAAGTTATCATCGCCTCCGATGTCCCAATGAACCAACTCTATGAGCCCAAAGGTGAAAAAGCGCTCGATTTTGAATTTGATAGAACCATTAGTCGACTCATTGAGATGCAATCACAAGAATACTTAGATCAACCCAAACGTAATAACGGTAAGTAAAGCTCCCATGACCAGTGCCATACAACATTCTTCTGCGACAGAAAAATTTTTAGAGTCTTTAAAACAACTGCACTTTAGCGGTGATATTGAAACTAGCTATGCTCAAAGACTTATTTCAGCGACGGATAACTCGATTTACCAAATGATGCCGGAAGCGATCATTTTTCCAAAATCAAACCAAGATGTGGAAAAAGTCATGACGCTTTTGGCGCAGCCAGAGTTTCAAAAAATAACCCTCTCCACTCGAGGGGGTGGAACCGGTACCAATGGTCAATCCTTAAATCATGGCGTGATCCTTGATCTTTCTCGTCATATGAATCAGATTCTTGATTTTGATGCCGATAAGCGTGTTGTTACAGTTCAAACGGGAGTGGTAAAAGATCAGCTCAATGCCTTTCTTCGCCCATTTGGTTACTTCTTTGCACCTGAGCTTTCGACCTCTAACCGTGCCACCATCGGCGGCATGATTAATACCGATGCATCCGGTCAAGGCAGCTGTGAATATGGTAAAACTAGTCAACATGTTTTAGAGATTTTAGCGTATAAGTTAGGAGGAGAAGCCATTCATAGTCGAGCATTAAATGACCATGAACTGGCAGATATTGATCAATTCCCACTTGCCAACAAGCTCTACGATCTATTATCTCCTGAATCATCAGCTATTCACGCTCATTTTCCACAGCTTAACCGCTTTATCACCGGATACGATCTAGATCACTTCACTCAAGATCCTCGCAGAAACCTCAATCATCTGCTCTGTGGCTCAGAAGGAACATTAGGCGTTTTCACAGAGGCAAAGCTCAATGTTCTGCCAATTCCCAAAGAAACAGCCCTCATTCTTATTACTTATAATGACTTCATCAAAGCATTAGAAGATGCGCCCTTTTTAATGCAATCGAATCCGACACCGACATCGATAGAAGTCATTGATAACATTGTGATGGAAATTGCTAAAAATGATTTTATTTGGGCAACGACAGCACCCTATTTTGAGGGGATCGATTATTCAGAACTGAAAGCAATTCAACTCATTGAATTTAATGCAGATACAGAATTGGCACTTCAACAAAAAATAGATGCTTTCACGACTTACATTCGCCATAGCGATAATAGTAGCCGTTTATCTGTTCGTCCCTTATTAGGAAAAAAGGCGGTCAATGATATTTATGGCCTACGTAAACGAGCAGTCGGATTACTCGGTGCAGTTCAAGGAGACCGTCGCCCTATTCCCTTTGTCGAAGATACAGCGGTACCACCACAAAATCTGGCACCTTTTATTGCAGAGTTTAGAGATATCTTAGATGCGGCAAATGTCAGCTACGGGATGTTTGGACATGCAGATGCCGGTGTTATTCATGTTCGCCCCGCACTCGACCTGAAACAAGAAGAAGACCGTCCGAAGATCCGTAATATCTCCGATCAAGTCTTCGCTTTATGCCAAAAGTATGGGGGAGCACTTTGGGGAGAACATGGAAAAGGCGTTCGCTCAGAATATGCGAAAGATTTCTTTGGTGATCTCTATCCATTAGTTCAAGAAGTAAAAGCTATTTTTGATCCCTATAATCAGCTCAATCCTGGCAAAATTTCAACGCCTAACGAAACAGCATTATTGAAAATTGATGGAGTTCCTCTAAGAGCGGATTTTAATAGGCAAATTAACAGCCATTATTGGGCTGAAAATGCCTACAATACGACGCTCTACTGCAATGGAAATGGGGCCTGCTTTAACTATGATACGGATGCTGCAATGTGCCCTAGCTACAAAGCCACTCGAGAAAGAGTTCACTCTCCCAAAGGCCGTGCCGAACTCATTAAAGAGTGGTTACGTCAAAGATCCAATAATATTGTAAATAAAGCGTTTGAAACGGAAGTCTATGACTCTTTATCACTCTGCTTAAGCTGTAAATCTTGTGCCGGAGAATGTCCAATTAAGGTCAATATTCCCGCTTCAAAATCACAGTTTCTCAATCAATATTATCAAAATCATCAACGTCCATTTTATGAAAAGCTTCTAATCAATGCTGAGAAAATGGCAATAACAACCCAAAAAGTTAGTAGCGCTTATAACTTAATTGCTAGTAGCAAACTTGGAAAAAAAGCATTTGATTTCTTCGGTCTTGTGGATCTCCCTCTCATGGAGCGCCGCCAGTATCATCCTGCCAACAAGTTATACAAAGAGTTATCCACAGATAATTTATCACAATTAGTACAAGTCAAAGATAAGGAGAAAGCAGTAATTATCGTGCCGGACTCCTTCTTTATGTTCTATGATGCCACCACTTTTAATGCAACGGTAGAACTTCTCCACAAGCTAGATATAGAGGTTTTTGTTGCCCCTTATCACCCCTCTGGAAAAGTTGCTCAGGTGTATGGCGCGCTCTCTCAATTTGAAGAAGAAGCAAAACAACAACATGCCTTATTAGAAACACTTCACGCCTATGGGATTGCGCTCATAGGTATTGAACCCCCCATCACCCTCACTTATCGTGATGAATATCCGGCAATAGGGTTAGATACGCCCAACGTAGAGCTGGTTCAAGAATGGTTAAGTCGCTACTTACAACAGCAAGAGAATATCCCTCAAGCAACAGCGGACACCACCTTGAAACTGATGAGTCACTGTACAGAGAAAACCAATGCCACCCATGCACCAAAAGCTTGGCAGGAGGTCTTTCAGGCTTTTGGTCTACAATTAGAGCTGATGAAATCGGGTTGTTGCGGAATGAGTGGTGGTTTTGGTCATATCAAAAAAAATGTCGAAATCTCTAAAAAAATCTATTCTCAATCTTGGGCAGAGATTGTCGCTAATAATGCTCCATCCACATTATTAGCGACAGGATCTTCTTGTAGAGGTCAAGTGAAACGATTAGATAAAGTCTCAATTGTTCATCCTTTAGTGAAATTAAATGCCCTGATAGCCACGGAACAATAATCGCTATAACAGAAATTTGGTCATAATTCTTAAATAGTTCAACTATTTTTAGTCATCTCTCTGGGAAAACATTATATAAAGTTGTACAATATAAAGCTGTAAAACAGATTATTTCGTCATCCCAATGGATGGAATAAATTGTTTCCTACGAAATTGAACGCATCAAGATTTTCTTCGATGCGTTTTTTTTATTCCCAGAACGACTTCTGATCATCATAGACTCACGTTAAGTTTTTCGTTAAGATGTTAAGATCTGTTTTTCTTTAAATTTCTCTAGATTATTAAAATACTTATAACTACTGCGCGATTCAACATTCATCGCTTTTCAACTAGAGAATCAAACTATAAAAGGGAGTCGTCGATATGAAAGCCGTTATTCTCACAGAATTTGGAGAACCATCTGTCCTTAAAATGGGGGAGAAAGAGCGCCCCGCTTTAAATCCTCATGATATTTTAATCAAAGTAAAAGCCGCAGGCGTCAACCGCCCTGATATCATTCAGCGAAAAGGATATTATCCAGCGCCTAAAGGGGAGCCACAAGATATTTTAGGTCTGGAAGTTGCCGGTATTGTCGAAGAGATCGGCGCTGATGTTACACAGTGGCAAATTGGGGATGAAGTCTTCTCTTTAATTGGCGGCGGCGGTTATGCTGAGTATGTCCGTGTTGATGAGTTCCTCGCTCTTCCAAAGCCTAAAAACTTAAGCTTTATTGAAGCCGCTAGCATGCCAGAAACCCTTTATACTGTTTGGAATAACGTCTTCCAACGAGGCGCTCTAAAAAAAGGAGAGAAATTCCTAGTACACGGCGGTAGTAGCGGAATAGGTATTACAGCCATTCAACTCGCAAAAATTATCGGTGCTGAGGTTTTCACCACAGTCGGGAGCTCCGAAAAACAAGCCGCAGTTAAAGCCCTTGGCGCTTCAATTGCCGTCAATTATAAAGAGGAAGATTTTTTAGAAGCTCTCAAAGAACAAGGGGTCGATGTCATTCTTGATATGATCGGCGGAGATTACTACGAGAAGAATATTGAGCTTCTTAATCCGGATGGACGCCTCGTCTATATCAACTCCATGGGCGGTGCAAAAGTAACTGCAAATCTGATGAAAATTATGCAAAAACGCATTACATTGACAGGTAGTACTTTACGCGCCCGAGAATATGAGTTCAAACGAGGATTGACAGAAGATATCCGCAAAGAGGTGCTACCATTGCTCGAAAAAGGACATTTTAAACCTGTTATCTATCAAGTTTTCCCCCTAGAAGAGGCTGATAAAGCCCATGAGCTCATGGAATCTAGCGAACACATTGGTAAAATTGTCTTAGAAGTGTCAGCTCCACAACTTTAATAAGCTTTAAAAAATATCCTAGAGAACCAATAGAGATAAATAATAAAAAAAGAGGCCTCTCATAGTGAAGCCTCTTTTTTGTCATATTTCGATCCTCTCTCTATCACCACTACCTCAGCAATAAAACTTTTCATCATCAGACAAACAGAGTACGATAAATTCGTTTCCCTAAAAAATAATGATGCGATTCAACTTATGAAATACCCAAGCTTTATTCCTAAACCCGCAGAAGTTCCCGATATTATTCCCGGTCTTTTACTCGCCATTGGAACATCGGTCATCGCCATGATTCTTGCCAGCTTTATCCCGGCAATAGGGGCTTCGCCAATTGCGATTTTTTTGGGAATTGTGTTTGGGAATTTCTACTTCAAACAACCGCTCTTTCAAAAAGGAACCCGCTTTGCTGAAGGTCGGCTATTAGAGTATGCAATTGTTCTATTAGGTTTTTCTGTGACATTTACCACATTAGGAGAGCTTGGACTGACCGGCACAATTTTTGTAGCGCTTCAAATTATGGGGACAATTTTACTGGCGATAGGAATTGGCAAGTATTTCCAATTTAATCAAAACTATTATCTCTTAATGGCTGCGGGAAATGCTGTTTGTGGTTCATCTGCGATTGCGGCAACCGCACCAGTTATTGGTGCAAATGAAGCAGAACGAGGACTGATTATTACCATCGTCAATCTCATGGGTACCGTGATGATGTTTCTCCTCCCTTTAATCGCTTTAGCAATTTATGATCATGCCATATTGCAGGGGGCCTTTATTGGAGGAATATTACAATCCGTAGGTCAAGTTATTGCCAGTGCAAGCATGCTTGGACCTGAAGTGATGCGAGATGCAACCATTTTCAAAATTATGCGTATTGCCTCACTTGTCTTCATTGTTCTCATCTTTCATCAAATTGCAAAACGAGGAAATGCTCCCACCGTCATGGCCCAGCACTCTCAATCCTCAGCCAAAAAACAATCAATGATAGGACTCATTCCTTGGTACCTCTTTGGATTTATTATCGCCTGTACCCTCAACTCTATCGAGTTCATTCATGATGATTTTACAAAAATCCTTCTCAAAACTAGTGGTATTTTTGAAGTCATTGCTCTTGCGGCAATTGGCCTACGCTTAAATTTTGGCTTACTCAAACAGCAAGGTCGGAAGCTTCTTGTTTACGCTCTTATTCTAGGGGCAGGACAGATTGCCCTTGCACTACTATTAATCCAGATTTTCCTGAACTAAATGAAAAACCTTCTCGCTCTAATAAGGCTATTTTGGTAGCAACTCCTCCACTATAACCGCCTAATGTTTGATCCGATTGAATAACACGGTGACAAGGGATGATAATCGGTAAGGGGTTTTTACCATTTGCCGCGCCCACGGCACGCAGAGCTTTTGGGTTATCAACCTTTATGGCCAAATCCTTATAAGTTATAACTTCCCCGTAAGGAATCGTCATGAGAGCTTTCCAAACTCGCTCTTGAAAGAGCGTCCCGGTGGGATAAATGGGTAAGGTAAAACTTATCAGTTCCCCTGTAAAATAACTCGTAAACTCATTCAAAATACGTAATAACAAAAGTTCCACCATCGGAGGCAATATCGATAGATGGGATAATGATCTCATTGGGATGGCCTTTTTCACCCAAGAAGAAGCTTCTGCTCGCTCAAACCCAGTAGAAGTCCCTTTATAGAGTCCACTGATATCCATCGCGATCAAGCCTTGCACATTAAAAAGGAATCCTATCTCCCCCTCATCGAAACAATGATAATAGAAGTAATAAGGCAACAAGGGTGTCTCTCCAACTGTTCTCATTCCAACCATCCTTTTTAATAAAGTTTTCCTACTATTCAAATACCTGAGCTCATCAAAAATAAGCCTTTAGAGTCCTGTTCTAGCTAGGATTTAATCCATCATAAAAACCCATATAAACATAAAAGCCCTCTTCTTGAGAAGAGGGCTTAACAAATAATCCACTTTTATTGACCTGAAAATAATTTAAATGGTATTTAACGCTCCAAGGTTTCTACCATCGAGGCACCAAAATATTTCTGAGAGAATGCCATTCTTTCCGCAATCGATTCCGCAGGCTTTCCTTCTTTTTTCAACAGAGCAAGATGCGCTTCCACTTTTCGAGCTCTCGCCGCTAATCCTGCATTATTCGCTATTTGAATATTCAAACCAGGTCGCGCATTAATCTCTAATACTAACGGCCCTTTCTCTTCATCAAGAACCATATCAACCCCAATATAACCTAATTGACTCAATTCATAACAACTCGTTGCGAGTTCTAAAAAACCGTCCCAATCAGGTAATGTCACATTACTCACATGATTATTGGTATCGGGATGACGCTGAATAATTTCATTAAGCCAGGTTCCCTCTAAAGTTCGCCCCGTTTCAATATCAACACCAACACCAATAGCGCCTTGATGAAGGTTCGCTTTTCCACTTGATTGTCGAGTAGGTAAACGAAGCATTGCCATAATAGGATACCCCATTAATACAATCACGCGGATATCAGGTACCCCTTCATAGCTAATCCCACTAAAGACAGGGTCAGAATTCACCTTATATTCGATTAATGCACGATCTCGCGCACCTCCTAGAGAATATAATCCTGTTAAGGTGCTCGAAATTTGATATTCAATCTCATCTAAGGTGATGAGTCGTCCTGATACTGTTTTATAACGATAATCATCAAATTTATCGCCGATTACAATAATGCCATCTCCACCAGCCCCTTGTGCAGGTTTAATCACAAACTCTGTGCGATCTTTTAAGATTTTACGAAGATGCTTTATATCGCTTTCAGTCTCGATGATTCCGTACATTTCCGGCACATTAATACCGGCTGCAATCGCTCGCTCTTTGGTAATAATCTTATCATCGACATAAGGATAGAATTTACGATTATTATATTTCAAAACGAAATCACCATTTCGTTCATTAATTCCCATGACGCCGCGTTTTCGAAGTGCTCGCCAACGTTTAATCATCGTCAACATGATTACTTCTCCTCTTTTAGCATCGCTTTAAAGCGCTTAAGCTCCGTTAAACGATACCCACGATAACGTCCCATCATTAGCATAAAGCCTGCAAGAACTAATAATACACCAGGGAAAGTGAATACGAAATAAACAAATTCAGGAATCTCCATTAAAAGATAAGCAAGCGATGAAGCAATTAACGTTCCAATACTGATTTTCAAGACATTACCAGCACCACGCTCTTCCCATGTAATCGAGAGTCTCTCAATCGTCATTGTTAAAATCACCATCGGGAATAGACCAATCGCTAAACCTTGTGCAAAGCCCATTTTGTAACTAAAGATACTTAATACCGCGATCATAATAATCACAAAGGTTAAAACAACCGATAGCCGCGATAACATCTGCAACTTCAGATGCTCTAGGTAAGATCGTACTAACAACCCTACAGAGGTAATAATGGTAAAAAATGCAATTCCAAAAGCTAGCCCTGTTTCTCTAAAAGCAAGCGCAATCAATACCGGCGTGAAAGTTCCTAACGTTTGAATTCCCACAACATTTCGTACTAATAAGATCACAAGTACACCAAAGGGAATCATCAACATCAACTCATATCCATATTGGATAGAGATGGGTAAGCTATAAAGTGAGTAAGCTAAGAAATCTGAGCTTTCCGCATTATTTGCCTGAGCAAGGCTGATCGCAGTCAACTCTTTATCGGTCACACTAAAGGAAACTTTAGGTTTTACACCATTATTAACCGAGACTAATGGATCATCACCAACCCACCAAATAATCGCATTCTTCGGTAATCCAACGCTACCATTACTCATATTAAAGTAATACCACTTTCCCGTCGTCACGTTACGATTCGTCTCTTTATCACGCCCCGCTGTTTCAATATAGCTTCGAAGCCAAATCTCAGTAGGCTGATCAACACTAGGCTTTAATTCCAGTGTATTGACCCGCTGCACAGGAATATGGGCTTGTGATAAGAGTAGTTCTGCAACATTGTAACGATTTTTTGCAGAGCTATCTCCCTTTAGGAGCAGATCAACATTAGGATTATCTAAATCATTAACCCTACGGATTGCTTCACTAATAAAGCTTAAGGTATTTGAAGATGTCGCCCGAATATCACTCACTAACGCATCAGCTGCAACTTTTGCCGCCCCTTCTAATGCTATCGGTTCGCGATAGATGGTACCAATTGTTTCTAGAGGCTTCTCCGTTCCGCCAAAATTAGGGGAAAGAGCAAGACGATAATAGATCGTCTCAGGACCTTTTGTACGGCGAATAGAGTAGTGTGCAATTTTATTCCCGACCTCATCTTCTTCTAAAACTTGACCGTACTGTTTATCTGTAATCAGTGACTCACTAAACTTCGTATACTGATGATAGCTTGCCGGAATATAAAATTTTGTCGTGACCGCAGATTCCCTTGGGACATCATAGGTAATCTTGGCATCAATCGTCCATAAATTCTCCACTTCACGATCTGTGAAAGGAATTTGTAAGACGTAACGCTCATAGGCAATTGATCCAAGCCCGAGAGCCACGAGAAGAAAAATTAAAACTTTTAAATGTAAATTTACGGAACGCACAAGATACTTTCCTTATAGCAATATTTTAAATTCGATGAAATGATAACGTTTAATTGTCTGTATCAAAACTAACACTCAGGCTCGATCGTATATCGTCGACCAGCATCTACTAATGCTTTCAACTGTCTGAGCGATTTTGCACCTAACAATAGAGGATATGTAAAATGTCCTCTGTTCGTTAAATTCACCTCGATCACTTCTTGCTTCTTACCAATACAGAGCGTCATCTCTACAACGGGTCTTTTTGATGAAGCGATATCATCACTGTCATCCCCTTCTTCCGCTCTTTGCTTAATACGAGAAATCTTCAATAACGGCATTTCTCGCTCTCTTAATTCTTGACCGTCAATCACGGGCGTAAAACGTACCCAGTCATCGCCGTCCTTATCAAAGTATTCAATCTCTACAGCATTCAATGATGCCGTAAATGCACCGGTATCAAGCTTTGCTTTTATCGGCACACTATCCAATTCAGCAATCGTCACAACTTCATAACGACCAAATATAGGTTGATCCATTTTTTGACTCTCTTTCTTTGCCGCAAAGCTCATTCCTGCAACGACCGAGAACAGGAATCCTCCGATTATTACTGCTCTCTTCATTCTTTTTCTAATCATCGTTAATTTCCGTTTAGAGTTTGTATCGTGATTATCCTTCACTTTTAGTTCGACAGTTTATCATAGTTTTTAGGGAGAAAAAAAACAACAAGCGATCCTGTAAACTTCACTTTAACGAATCCGATTATTATTAATTAACGCGCATCTAATGTAGCGGCAATCTCTATCTCCCCGGCAATCTCATCCTAAGCCCTGAGATTAACAAGTTTTCGGATAGATAGATGACTTCTAGCCATCAACTCAACACCATTTTAAAATTGATCACTCCATGCGACCTCAAAAAAACAAGGTATAATAATCAATTCCTTTCTCATTTCAATGGAGTCCCGATTAATGACGATTCAGACAGATATGCAAGCTCATCACGCAGCGCTTCCTAAAATTATTGCCGGCAATATTAATGCCGCACAATCACAAGTATCTGCCGCGATAAAACTACTTGATGAAGGCGCGACTGTTCCCTTTATTGCTCGTTATCGTAAAGAAGTTACTGGGGGACTTGATGATACACAACTTCGTCTCCTTGAAGAGAGATTGATCTACTTACGCGAGCTGAACGAACGCCGGGAAACAATTCTACATTCCATCTTAGAACAAGATAAACTCAGCGATGAGTTAAGAGCAAAAATTAACGCTGTAGAAATTAAAACAGAATTAGAGGATCTCTATCTGCCTTACAGACCCAAACGCCGAACTCGCGCTCAAATTGCCATCGAAGCCGGAATCGAACCTCTGGCAGATATTCTCTTTAATAACAGTATTGAAGAAGATATTGATACTTTAGCTGCGCAATACCTCAACCCTGAACAGGACTTTAAAGAGATCAAACAAGTGCTCGATGGGGCTAGATTTATTCTTATTGAAAGAATTTCTGAAAATGCAGAGCTACTTGGTAAACTACGTCAATATCTTTGGGACTTTGCAGAACTTCACTCAACAGTCCAATCTGGAAAAGAAGAAGCAGGAAGTAACTATAAAGATTATTTTGAATTTAAAGAGACAATTAAAACAATTCCCTCACATCGTGCTCTAGCGCTCTTACGCGGTCGTAATGAAGAGGTACTCTCTCTGGATTTAAAACTACCAGAAGAACTCGAAGATGCACCGCTTGGAACAATTACCAATACCCTTTCGCTTAGTAATCCTCATGACTGGCTTAAAGACACCATTCGCTTAAGCTGGAGAGCAAAGCTCAACCTCTCGCTCTCGTTAGAGCTCATTAATCAACTCAAAGAAGCCGCCGAAACAGAAGCCATCAAAGTCTTTGCCCGTAACTTAAAAGATCTTCTTCTAGCATCTCCTGCTGGTGAAAAAGGCATCTTAGGGATTGATCCAGGACTTCGTACAGGTTGTAAAGTTGCTGTGGTTGATAGAACAGGAAAACTCTTAGAAACTGCAACGATCTACCCCCATGCACCGATGAATAAATGGGATGAATCGCTCCACACTTTAACAAAACTCGTAGAAAAACACTCTCCCGAACTCATCTCTATCGGCAATGGAACCGCCTCTCGTGAAACAGATAAGTTAGGGGCGGAGCTTTGTAAAAAATTCCCAAAACTTCATAAAGTCGTAACAAGTGAAGCCGGTGCATCAGTCTACTCAGCCTCGGCCCTCGCTGCAAAAGAATTCCCAGAGCTCGATGTCTCCTTACGAGGAGCCGTCTCTATCGCCCGCCGCCTACAAGATCCTTTGGCAGAACTAGTCAAAATAGAACCTAAAGCGATTGGTGTCGGTCAATATCAACATGATGTTAATCAAGTACAGCTCAATCGCATGCTAGAATCTGTTGTTGAAGATTGTGTCAACGCCGTGGGGGTTGATGCTAATACAGCCTCTAGTGCTCTCCTTGCCAAAGTTTCAGGATTAAATGCGACAACCGCACAAAACATCGTCAATTTTCGCGATGAAAATGGTCCTTTTAAGGATCGTGCCGCTTTAAAAAAAGTTCCAAGACTCGGTCCTAAAACTTATGAACTTGCGGCAGGATTCCTCCGTATTCGTGGCACAAACCCCCTCGATATTTCTGCAGTGCATCCCGAAGCCTATCCTGTTGTGGAACGTATTTTAAAAACATCAGGAAAGCCGTTAGCAGAACTCATCGGTAATAGTCATTTTATCAAAACCCTCGATGCTAAAAACTTTGTTTGCGATAAATTTGGAATTCCGACGATTCAAGACATTCTCGAAGAACTAGAAAAACCTGGGCGAGACCCACGCCCTGAATTTATCACGGCTACTTTTAGAGAGGATGTCTCTGAACTTTCAGACCTTAAAGCAGGAATGTCTTTAGAAGGAGTGATTACAAACGTCGCAAACTTTGGGGCTTTTGTCGATATTGGCGTTCACCAAGATGGATTAGTCCATATTAGTGCACTCGCAGATCGTTTCGTCAAAGATCCTCATGAAGTTGTTAAAGTGGGAGATGTCGTTAAGGTTAAAGTTTTAGAGGTCGATATTCCTCGCAAACGGATTGCGCTTACAATGCGACTCAATGATCCCATCGGAGAAAGCGACTCTAAGAATAGTTTTGTACCGGCTTCCAAAGGGCAAAACCGCTCAATGAATCAACGCACACAACAAGCACCAAGCAATAACCCTTTTGCTGATGCTTTAGGAAAATTAAAAAAACGTTAATTCTCAAACCATTGGGATCACCAATATCCTAAAATGATAACGCCTTCACGCGCTATCGTTTTAGGATCTCTCAATCTCATTCCTATTCTATCTGGTTTTTATAAGGTCTTTTAAGCATTTAACAGAGTCTGCTATAATGCTTCACTATCTTATAGAACAGTCGCAAAAATCATCAATTTCAGATGAGGTATGCCACTAACACTACTTGCGATTAGAGGACAACAATGACAAAAAAACTCTGTGCACTTCTACTAGGCTTTAGCCTTGCGATTGCGGGATGCTCACAACAGCACTCGCCAGAAGAGAGCATACAAGTTTTTTATGAATCACTGAGTAATCAAGATTATCCTGAGTTACTATCACTATTTAATCTTGAGAATAATTTAGCAGAGCAAAAATCAGAATCTGAGCTCTACGAAATTTTAGCCATCATTTTTAAAGATGTTGCTTTTAATATTCAAAAAAAAGGGGGGATTCATAAAATTGAGTATCACTCTATCGAATACAATACTGATAAAGATCGCGCCGTTGTCCGTTATACATTGAACTTTAAAGATGGCAGTTATACTTTTGATACGCTATTTTTAACAAAGGATCATACCGGCTTTTGGCAACTCACACTGGAGTAGTCATCTCCCTCTCAGCAACCTTATTTCATAGCTAAGCAGATCACGTCAAATCAATCATCCTCAAAACATGACAAACCCGCCTATTTTAAGTTTATAAGTAGATACGAGGGCAATCATACGATTGCTAGAGCTTATTAAAAAACAATATATTAGATCTATTTTAAAAGTTATCATCATAAAATTCTCAAGTCTCAACAACTACGGCTAAAACATTATCATGACACTTAAAGTCTATCTACCGTCTCCCGACGGTCTTAGAAATCACAGTCATAGATAAAATTCCCCTCCCCCGCTACTTATTTTCAAAGAACTTTTCATCAGTTCGTTTTAATCAACAAGTTTTAAACCGATCATCCTTATCGTATCAGCGAGCCTCAAGAAAAAGCCCTGAAATTTTCATTCCAGGGCTTTATGTCGGATGTTTATCTCCTTAAGAAATCGCTATCGAAAAGCATTATCTACTTCTCTTTCGCTCGCTCTAATTTACGTTTACGCTTCGCGCTTCCACGTATCTCAGTAGTTTTTCCAGGTCGATTCGCATAAGGGTTTTCATTAGTACGATATAAAATTCGTACAGGGGTTCCTTCGATTTTAAGCTCTTCACGGAACATATTACTTAAATAGCGCGTATAGCTATCTTTAACATATTGTGTACGATTACCATGAATTATAATCTTCAGAGGATTTTTTCCTCCTTGATGCGCATAACGAAGTTTTGGCGCATATCCTTTTTCCATCGGTGGCTGATGACTATGAACTGCATACTCCAAAATATTAGAGAGTTCATTCGTCGTAAATTCACGCATGGACTGATCAAACACCTTGATCGCTTCACGGACAACCTGCAAAACGCCTTGCCCTTTTAATGCCGAAATAAACATCGGTTCAGTAAAATCAATGAATGCAAAACGACGCGCAAAATCTTGCTGAATCCAACTCTTCTCATCTTCTTCTAAAGAGTCCCATTTATTGACAGCTAAAATCAATGCTTTGCCTGCTTCTAATACAGCCCCTAAAAGAGTTGCATCTTGATCTGATAAGCCTTCTTTTGCATCAAAAACAAATACAACAACATTTGCTTTCTCTAAGGCATCTAAGCTTTTAATCACACTGAATTTCTCAATCATGTCCGTTACCCGACCACGACGACGAACTCCAGCGGTATCAATTAAGATAAACTCCCGGTCATAAGCAGTAAAAGGGATCTCAATCGCATCTCGTGTTGTGCCCGCGACATCTGAAGCTAATACTCGTTCTTCCCCTAGCATCTGATTGATCAATGTTGATTTTCCGGCATTAGGCCGACCAAATACTGCAAGTCGGATAATATCGTCTTGAATCTCTTTAACTTCCTCTTTCTTCTCAGGAAAGTCAATACGACCATAAGCTTGAACCATTAGCTCGTAAAGCCCTTGATGATGCGATGCTGAAATAGCCACCGGCTCACCTAATCCAAGCGCATAAAATTCTCCAACAATAATCTCTGGCGCAATGCCTTCTGCCTTATTGACAACCACTACTACTGGCTTCTTCATTCGACGAAGTCTATTTGCAATAGCATCATCAAAGGCGGTGATTCCTGCACGTCCATCCACAATAAAGAAGATAAGATCGGCTTCTTCCGCAGCAATCCATGCTTGTTCTGCAATTAAATGATCCATTTGATTATCATCCCCTGATAATCCTCCGGTATCCAATACATTGTAAGGTCGATCTCCCACCTTACCGACGCCATATTGGCGATCTCTTGTTAAACCTGGTTGGTCCGCAACTAATGCATCTCTCGTTCGTGTTAACGCATTAAATATCGTTGATTTACCAACATTAGGACGCCCTACAAGGGCGATAAGCGGTTCTGACATCCTATCCCTTAAATTGAAACTTTATAAAGTGTACCTGAATAATCTAAGAGATAAACATTTCCATTGATCTCTTTAATATCCAGTAAAAATCCTGTGGATCCGATTTTAGTAGATCCTTGAAGTGTTCCTGTTACGCTATCAAGCACATGAACATATCCTTGATAATCTCCCACAACAATACGATTACCCACAAGAACAGGTTTTGTTAAATTGCGACCTCGAAGATCTCTATTATTCCATAACTCTGCACCATCTTGCGCATCCAGTGCTTGAAGCGTACTATCTCGCGCAACAGAGATAACCGAGTTATTGGCGAATACTAGCCCCGCATAGGTACCAGCACCTTTTTGCCATAATTTACGACCTTGGTGATTTAGTGCAGTAATACCTGAAAGATATTGTCCGACAAAAATACGATCTTGTGTCACAATGATTGCAGCATCAACATCTCTCAATCCCCCCATAAAACTCGCATTTAATGGTTGACTCAAAATAGCATTCCATTTCTGAGCACCCGTGGCGGCATCAATTAATGCAAGCGTCCCTTCATCACTCGCCACTAACACATCCCCATTCAGGAAGGTTGGAGGCGCTGCACCACGAACAGAGAGTTCTGAGTTATTAAAAATATACGCCCAGCGGTCTTCCCCTGTTTGTAAGTCAAATGTTTCCACAGCACCAAATAGTGTTCTAACAATCGCCAATTCACCATTTCCTACTGGCGTTACTGCCGGAACGCCAAGGACTTTTTTCGACCATATTGACGTACCGCCATTTGCAGAGAGCGCTTCAATATGAGCATCTTGACGCCCAACTAGCAGAACTCCCTGGCTATAACTGACACCAGTATAGAGAGGGGATCCGACTTTATTTTCCCAGACCTTGCTACCCGTACTCATATCAACAGCTGTTACAACGCCTTTTTGTCCCGCTATATAAAGCGTTCCGCCACCATCATCGGCAATTAAGAAACGAAGGTTACTCTCTTTAGGCGTTTGACTTCCTGTTTTAATCTCCCAGCTCTTCATCACTAAGTTTGAAGGAACTGCGCTATTTAACTCTGTAGGTTGTGCTAGATTACTCTTTCCACGAAGGCCACCGGCGCATCCTGCGATGACTAGTGAAACAATAATCGCCGTGATAATTTTTTTCATTAATTTATGATCCTATCAATAGTTTTAACTATTCTGCACTTAAACGATTGAGTTTATTTAAAGCACCATCGGGAACAATATCGCTGGTCAATGCTTCTTCGTAAGATATCTTAGCATCTTGTGCTTGTCCCATCGACAAGTAGATATCTCCTTCTAGAACTTTTCGAAGCCCTAGAAACTCAACAGCCTGAATCTGCTTCAAAGATTCTAATGCCTGATCATTTTTACCTTGATCAAACTGAACAATCGCTAAACGATATTGTAAAAGCGCTTGCAGCCCTTCATCATCCGCTGTTGCAATTGCACCTATTAAAAGCTTTTCAGCTGTCGAAAACTCTCCTGCACCATGAGCTTCTTTTGCTAAAAGCATCGCGGAAAAAACCTGATAAATCCCCTCATTAGAACCCACTAATTTCTCACTATCAGCTGCATCAATGGGTGCTTTTGCATACTTTGTTAAAAAGGACTCGTAAGTATCAAATGTTTGATTTAATTTACTTACGGAACTGCGCTTATAATACTCAACGCCAGCAATTGATCCTACAACAATGACGACTAAAAGTAATAGATAACCAACATTTCGTTTCAGCCAATCAACAAGGACTTCTGCACGTTGTTCATCTGTTTCGTATTGATTTAAAGCCATTAGAATTAACCTTCTTATTATTTAATATTATCTTGTAAAAACGTTGAAAGCTCGCTACGAGAAATCTCTTGTTGCTCTCCATCGGTACGAAGATCTTTCAGAATAACCACATTCCTATCAAGCTCATCATCGCCCATAATTAAAGCATATTTAGCCCCCGAGCGATCAGCTTTTTTCATTTGTGACTTCATACTACCACCACCAAGATTCGCACTGACCAATACTTGCGGCAACTCATCACGAAGAGCTTCAATAATTCCTAAGCCCTGCAGAGATGCTTTCTCCCCTAAAAATACTGTCGTTAATAATGGAGACGATTCATTTGCAGAAATATCACAAGCCTGACAAAGAAGAATCAAGCGCTCCATTCCCATACCAAACCCTATCGCAGGTGTCGCCCGTCCACCTAGTTCCTCTACCATCTTATCGTAACGCCCCCCCCCACAGACGGTTCCTTGTGACCCCAACTTTGTTGTCGTCCACTCAAATACTGTGCGGGTATAATAATCCATCCCTCGAACAATTCGGGGATTGATAACATAGTCAATTCCTAAAATATCTAACTGCTGACAAAGCGTATCAAAATGCACTTTAGATTCCGCATCTAAATGATCTAATAATTTAGGTGCATCTGCAATAATCTCATTAAGATCAGGATTTTTAGAATCTAAAATACGTAAAGGGTTAGTATAAAGACGTCTCGTAGAATCTTCATCTAATTGCGCCTTAAAACCTTCAAAATAAGCAATTAGCTTTTCGCGATACACTTTGCGGCACTCTGCTGTTCCCATAGAGTTAATTTCAAGTTTGACTTCGTTCGCAATTCCTAAACGCTTCCAAAAACGCGCCAGCATTGCGAGCATCTCTGCATCGGCATCAGGCGTTTCAATACCAAAAATTTCGATGTCTGCTTGGTGAAATTGTCGATAACGACCTTTCTGTGGTCGTTCATAACGAAATGCCGGTCCAATTTGCCATAATTTCTGGGTCTGATTGTAAAAGAGTCCATGCTGTACTCCCGCTCTTACGATACTTGCTGTCATTTCTGGACGAAGCGTTAAGCTCAAGTTATCGTTTTGATCTGGAAAAGTGTACATCTCTTTTTCGACAATATCTGTCACTTCACCAATTGAGCGTGTGAAAAGACGTGTTTCTTCCAGCATAGGGGTACGAATTTCTGAATACCCATACTCTTGAAATAGGGATCTTAAATGACCTTCGATCATTTGCCAATAGCCAATTTCAGAAGGAAGACAATCATGCATTCCACGCAAAGCATTTATTTTTTTACTCATTACTTAATTATTTCCTAGCGATACTGTTCAGAATTAAGGGAAAATCGAATAGAAACAGCCTCTTCTGTTAAAGGCCTATAATAATACTCCGGAATTATCTTTCCGTTAACCGTTATTTTATCAATAACTGCCGGGTTTCCTAAATAAACATCATAAATCCCCTGTCCTTCAAGCTGATATTCATCCCCTTTCTTCATCACTCGATTAGTAATGATGCGCCCTTTCGGATCTTTTACATCTAAGGTTGTAATATCTTCTGCCGTTATTTTAAAAAGTGCTTTTTGCTGAAGTAGATCACGATTAAAAACAATTTTTTCCTGAAGAGAAGCTTCTTGTTCTAACATTTTCTCCAATAAAAGAGTCTCATCCTCTCTAACTTTTAAAGGTAAGGGGGCCTCTTCTGTATCTGAAGCTAAAAGCTGCTGCGTCTCCTCCACCCTTGTCATCAACTGTGAAAGTGCCTGTAACTGTCCCTCTAACCTAAAACTGATCAGTACTCGGTTAATAAAAGGATAAAACCCACTTTCCCGATCGTATAGAGAGACAACTTCTTGCATTCTATGATTCATTTTTTGAGACACCATAGGAGGGACTTCTAACCCCAATCGAACTTGATTTGGCATCTCATATAAATAATTAATATGTTTTTGAGGTGCAGAAAAACGCCCCTGAACACTACTTGACCCAAGATCTATAAGAGGCAAAGCCGTTGCTGAAAGCAACGGCGCATAATAACGTAAAGCTGTTCCTAAAACTTCAAATTTACCCGATGCTTGATATCGGCTATTTTCTATCTCTGGTGGGCTCTTCGCATCAATCATTAATTCATTTTCTTTGTTGAGCATGACGAGATGTAAATCTTCATTCATCGCACTTAATGCTTGATCTTCTTCTACAAGTACAATTGACTCATCTAGATGAAGCTCTCCCGCCATACTCGTCTGCTGCTGTTTAGCGGAATCTATCAAGAGGTCTTCAAAACTGATATCTCCCTGATCCGTCATCTCATTGCCACGCATATTATACTCTAACTCTAAAGAGGGTAAGCGCTCATTAGGCAATGATACTTCCTCTTTCCCCTCAAATGTAGAACGCTCTTTAAAAGGAGATGGAATAAGACCACTTTGATACAGATAAGCAAAAATTCCAATCACTATCACGACAAAAATCAAGTACCATTTAAAATGATTAGAACGCTTCTTCTCCTCAGCTTCATGCTTCACTTTTGAAGTTTCATAAAAACCTTGACTCTTAGGATCTACAGCCACCGTTAGAAGCTCTAAGTCACTCTCTAATTCTTCATGGGGAATTCCTAAAAACTTCGCATATTTACGCAAATAATTTTTAACGTAGAGAAGCGCACCAATCTCGCGATAATTACCACTTTCAAGAGCAGTCACTAACGAAGGTCTTAACGATAGTACTCTAGATACTTGTTCGACAGATAATTTTTTCTCAAGCCTCGCTGCTTTTAGCTTTGTGCCTAACTCTTGAGCATCCATTGTTTTGCCTTCTCCTATATTTCCCCGTTAAACTGTGTTTTAAGCACATGCTGATACTTTTCTATCTCTCGCGAATCACCCAAGAATCGACTAATAGAATGCCCTAAACTGGCACTCTCTTTAGTATAACCATTGAGATCATTAAATCGATCAATTGATCGCTTTGCATCTTGATACTCTAGATCAAAATATTGAGCCTTCGCTAAATAGAGATAACTCAGTGCATATTGATCATCAACTGCCAAAGCCTCACTCACAGCTTCTCGCCCTTTAGAAAAATTATTTTGATTAATATAACATTTAGCGGCAGCAGTATATAGTCGAGATTTTACGCGGTGACTCATCTCTGCTTCAGCAACTTGCCTTATGTCATCACCATTCGCTACATAACACTTTAAGTCACTATAATTATTAATCGCTACATCATAATCAGGATTAAGCTTAATAGCCTTATAGAAAGCATCTCCCGCTTCAGTGACCCGTCCTCGCCTTTCATATATCACCCCTAAGGCATTATAAGCATCTGGGAAGTTAGGATACTCTTCAATTACTGATAATAATTTAGTTTCGGCAATATCATAATGAACAGAGTCAATATAATGCAAACTTAACTCAAAATGTTTCTGCTGCGCTTCCGATAGCATACTTAAATCGACGACCTCATCCTCATCTAAATAAAAAGGGAGATTAACAAAAGCACAGCCCGTTAAGAGAGAAAAGATGGTACCAAAGACTAAATATCGTAGGACATTTATCAAACATAATGAATGATTCCACCAAGCCTTTGCCATTTTCTAATGATCCTTACAACATTCTATTAATCGACTGATTATTCACAACGCTATTAAGGGTAAATGCTCCGACTGTAGTAATCAAGCACTATTAATAAATCATATAAAAAAGCAATAATATTTACATTAATACATTAAATGAAACAATAACGGATGAAACCTATTATCTAAGAGAAAGAGAGAGGGAGAGGGAGAATGATATCCTCAAAAATAAAGGGCTGATATTAATACCAACCCTTATTTATTCTACAACCACACCATGAAGAGACTTTATAAAAAGAGAACTCTCTACAACTCTTCAGTACGGTCACCTGTTCGTTTTGTTCGATCCTTGACCTTTCCAGCCAATTGCCCACAAGCAGCATCAACATCATCTCCACGTGTTTTACGCGTCATTGCAACAAGGCCATACCCCATCAAAATCGACCTAAAATGATCAATCTGTTTCCGCTCAGAAGTTTTATAATCGACGCCATCAAATGGATTGAATGGAATCAAATTCACCTTTCCAGGAATATTACGAATTAAACGCGCTAATGCATGTGCATCTTCATCACGATCGTTAATCCCTTTCAGTAACACATACTCCCAAGTAATCTTTTTATTAGTGCCCTCGATGTAGTTACGACATGCCGCTAAAAGTTCTTCAATAGGGTATTTCTGATTAATCGGCACAAGCTCATCACGCAATGTATTGTAAGGTGCATGGAGCGAAATCGCGAGCGCAACATCAATATCTTCTTTTAAGCGATAAAGTGCGGGAACAACCCCCGAGGTACTCAAGGTCACACGGCGTTTTGATAGACCAAAACCATAGTCATCAAGCATAATTTTCATTGCTGAAATAACATTACGGTAGTTAAGAAGAGGTTCCCCCATTCCCATAAAGACGATATTCGTCACTTTTCTGGGCGTAAAGTTATCAATCTCTTCAAAATCATTTAAGAGCAGCTTCGCAATCATCAGTTGCCCAATAATCTCTTCAACCGCAAGATTTCGGTTAAAACCCTGCTTACCTGTAGCACAGAAAGAGCAGTCAAGTGCACAGCCTACTTGTGAAGAGACACAAAGGGTTCCTCGATCATCTTCTGGAATATAAACCATCTCAATGGAGTTTCCAGAATCAAGACGAACTAACCATTTACGCGTGCCATCATCAGAGAGGTTATCCATAATCACTTCAGGTAAATGAAGCGTTGTCATCTCTTTCAGTTTCTCACGCGTCTTTTTAGAGACGTCCGTCATCTCATCGATTGAGCGAATCCCTTTATGATAGAGCCACTTCATAATTTGAGTTGCTCGGTAAGGTTTTTCGCCAATTGATGTACAAAATTCTTTTAAGTCGTCAAACGTCAGACTATATAAATTTGTCTGACGTTTAGCGTTTTCCACTTTAATTTCAATATCTAACATAGATATTTAAAGTCCTTTTTTACTTATTTAAGCCTGCAATTATGCACACACTTTTGGCGCTGCTACTGCATTAGGACCAAAGAAGTATTCGATTTCAACTGCTGCAGTTTCAGGCGCATCTGAACCGTGTACTGCGTTCGCATCAATTGAATCTGCGTAGTCATGACGGATTGTACCAGCTGCTGCTTCTTTAGGGTTTGTTGCACCTAAGATTTCACGATGCTTAACAATCACGTTGTCGCCTTCTAATACAGAAATTACAACGGGACCTGAGATCATGAATTCAACTAAATCGTTGAAGAAAGGACGTTCTTTATGAACTGCATAGAAACCTTCAGCCTCTTCACGAGTTAAATGGGTCATTTTAGCTGCTACAATTTTGAAACCTGCTGCTTCAAAGCGTGAATAGATCGCACCTACAACATTTTTTGCAACTGCATCTGGCTTAATAATTGATAAAGTCTGTTGTTTGCTCATGTGAACTCCCTAAAATCAGTAAATAGATAGATAAAGCGGCTTAGTCTACCATATTCTAAGAAATTCTACTCAAAAAAGTGACCTCAACGAAGACTCTTTCAGAGGGTAATAACTTTTTGATCTTCACCTCAAACTTTACAACTGATCCTTTGGTAAGGCTTCCTCATCTTGATACACAAGCTCCGCAAAAACATTCCCTAATCTGCGCATCGCCGTTACCGATGGGATTTGAGTATAAAATCCTTTTATTTCATAAACCCGACCATTTTGTACTGCATCCACAGTCGACAAAAACTCCCATCTAGGCTGAATTTTATCAACGTCAAGCGCATCTCTTCCTGCCGTTGAATCGCCCACTAAACCATTTAAAATAAAGATCCATTCAGGATTTAAAAGAGATATTGCTTCACGAGTGAGCTCTGGTGCATTGAGAGATCCCAAATAGACATTCTCCATCTCCAAAGCCTCCAATAACTCGCCATGAAAGCTTCTCCCTGCGGCCAATCTTGGTAATATTTTTTCTGCATTATCCCCATAGTTATAGAGTATTAATACCCGAGGATTTTTCTCATTTCTTTTCGTTTCCGGCACATAAGAGGCCAGATGATCTCGTAGCGTTCTACCACCAATTACCACCTCTCCCTCACAATAATGTCCGATCTCTTGTTTCGCAGCCTCCATCTCATCTAAGGTATCTAAAGAAAATACGCGATTTTTAATTCCCAAAGAATCTAACTTTCTAGATACAGGGTTATTGACTGTCCCTTCCAAAAAAACGATATCAGGTCTTAATGAGACGACTTTTTCAAAATTAAGGTCAAAATAACCACCCACGATTTCTCGGCGCTTCGAAAATGGTAGCTTGCAATAGCGTGTGGCACCAACAATTTTATCATCCAACTTTAATTCGGACATCATATCGCTCAGTGCCGGCGACACAGAAACAATCCGCTGACAACTCTTTCCTTCTCCTTTAGGAATGACCACATATTCTGCAGATGCCAGACTCAAGCAAAATAACAGCAATAAGCTACAAGCTTGAATGACCCAGCGGTACGGCTTTGCAATAATCATGTTCATACTCCTTTGTCTTATCGTCGCAGCAGAAATTGACGATCAATGACAATATCTCACAACAATTTATCTCAATAAAAAACTTTAATATAAAACTCCACCATTCTTATCATACAAAAATAGCGTAAGAATTACTTACGCTATTTTCAACGTCAAGATGTTATTCCCTTATTAGAGTGAAATATTCATGCCAACATAGGCCGATCTTCCTCTCTCACGATAACCCTCTGCAAACTCATACTGTTTGTTGAAGATGTTTTGGATCTTCGCATCCACTTCAAATGTACGGTTGATCTTGTAGCTTCC
>JASLEF010000151.1 GCA_030151245.1 Ignatzschineria sp.
TTTACCGCGCTCAAAATACTTAGTAATCAGCCATAAGCGATCTTTAAAGTAGATTCCAGCACCAATACCAGCAAGCACGGCAAGCGTTAATAATCCTAGTAATAACCACTTTATCAGGCGTTTCATGTTAATTTCATTATGCAATAATAATTAAAAATATCACTTAATATTACCAATAGATATGTCAATATTATTACTAACCTTAAACAAATCTGTAATATTTTTATCACAACTCGAAATCATTAACCCTAGTGGCATCCCCTCATCTCCTACTCCCATCGGCAATGTAATGCTATCCCATCCAAGAAAATTCCCAGCAACAGTTAATGACATAGCCCTCAAATTTTCAGCATAAAACAACTCATCATTATTCTCAAATATAGAAATTAAAGGAGCTATCATTGGAACCGTAGGCATAATAAAAAATGTATTTTGATATAAGTCTTTCATTTCTGTAATGAGCCTATCTCTCAATTTATGTAGTGTTATATAATCAATAGCACTCATAGATTGAGCTCTATTCATACGGCTTAATACTCGCGGATGAATTTTTTCTCGATATTTTTCTGCCTTCAATATATTCTTATGATAATAACTAGATTCTGCAGACGCAAACGTCCCATAACGAGCCATAATATCATTCACAGCATCAATTTCTGGCACTTCAACATATTCAATGTTAAATCCTGCTGAGCTTAATTTAATTACCACCTTATCAAAGGCCTTACAAACATCAGAGTCTATAGCACTAGTCCAAATATTACTTGGAATTAAACAACGATATTCAACTTTAGATGCCGGTAATTTAGTTAATAATGAGGGCCTTTTTTCCTGAAAGAGACAATAGAAATCATAGCAGTCTTGTAATGATCTAGCGATAGGTCCGAATGTATCTAAAGTTGTAGATAAAGGCATAATTCCAGTTTTATTTTTATAAAAATCAAAGCTCGGCTTATAACCATACAAACCGTGCCATGCTGCAGGAATTCTGATTGAGCCACTAGTATCAGTTCCCATACCAACACTAACATATTCTCGACTTACGGCAACAGCTGTACCGCTTGAAGACCCTCCTGGTACTCGCTTGTCTTTTATTTTCTCTGAGCATTCCTTATTCTTTTGAAATAACTCTTGTTTAAATGCATTCGTAGGCGTACCCATATGAGGATTAATGCCTAGTGCAGAATAAGCAAATTCGGACAATCCGACCTTTGCCAAGTTAACCCCACCATTTTTACTATAAAAATCAACACAGGGAGCATCTTTTTTTGCGAGCGGGGCATCAATATAAGCTAAAGAGCTACCAGTCGTAATCGTACCTTCAATGTCAAATAAATCCTTCCATACAGTAGGTATTCCATCAAACAAACCAAGACTTCTACCTGCAGACCATCTCTCACTACTTTTTTTAGCCTCATATAAAGCCCTATCTTTTAAAATAGTAGTAAACGTTCCTCTATCAATATCTGAACTTTCTATCGTTTCTAATAAATAAGAAACATATTTCAGTGGTGTAACTTTCCCAGACTTATATGCATTATGAAGAGAGCGAATATCAGGATAAAAATTCATAAAAATCTCCTTGAAAGAATATAACATAAACCATAGTTAGTGTTGCTAGGCCAACTGAACAAACTAACCTTAAATTCCGTATAGAATCTAAAATTAATTTTTTTCATCTTTTCTTAAAGGGAAAATAACAGGTTGAATAGGAGCCCCTGTTGCGCCCTTTATTGGCATAGCTCGACCAATAAAGGCCATTTCATATACCTGATCTTTTGCAAGCTCTTCCAAATTTAATACCTCTAAAATCGTAACTCCAGCTTCGGTAAATAAATAAGTATGTACTGGAAAATAATTCTCAGGCTCTGCCGAAGGGGTTTGCTCTAAAGCTATGTTATCTGCACCAATAATCATTGCTCCTAGCCCAACTAGATATTCTGCACCTTCAATATTAAGCCCTGGAGAATTGTTAAGATATTGTTCCCTATCAGGCCATACGATCATTTGTCCTGTACGAATTAAAACTATATCCCCCTGCTCAATATTAACTCCTTGCTTTTTAATGGTCATCTCTAGATCCGCTCGCCCGATACCATATGACTCCGCTAATCTTTCAACTCCTAATGCTGTTGCAACATCCAGCATGACAGCTCTTGCACAAATAATGGGAAAACTCTCTGGTCCGCATTTATTCCAATGCCGGCTACCCAAATTTTCAGCCTCACTATAACCATTCCAAATCTTATCGCCATAACCGAAATGATTCAGTGTATCCATATGTGTTCCACAATGGGTATACATTGAAAAGGCATCCCCTGAATAACCAATTAATCTTTTAGATTCTTTCGATACAGGCATTAATTCATCATTAATATTTCCAGTTGGTGTATGTGTCATCCAAATTTGAAAAGAAGGGTCTCCAGCTCCTGCCCAAGAGGGCATTCCAATAAAATAATCCACAGAAACGTCATAAGACCGAATAGGATCAAGCATCGCCATCACACGCGCTCGACTCTCATCTGTAATCCAATTTAAACGTCCAATCTGATCATCCTTCCCCCATGGGCTAGGCTTAATTTTATAATCCCTAGGTAAATGAAAATCACACATAATATCAACCTCCAATGGTTCTATTCTAATTATCTTATCCAACATATGTACAATACTATGCTGTAGCATGCAACTATAAAGTTAGGGGCTAAATAGCTTAAAAAAATCCTATGCGCAACAAAATTGAATAAAAAACATACATTGTTGCATGTAACACCCCACTTGAGGTAATGTCTAAATTAACTTCAAAAAAATAAAAAGAGAAGTTACCAGATCAACTAATGGAGGATTTATAAATATGGATATACAAAAAAAAGACAATGGTGGCTTCTCAAAGTCAGCATTGAGAGTTGAAGATATTACATTTTGGGATGGCGTTGCAATTATTGTTGGAGCAAGCATAGGAGCAGGAATCTTAAGCCTTGCCTATGGAAGTAGACATGCAGGTTATCCCGTTCTTGTTTTCTGGATTATTTTAATCGGAATATTTACAACTGCCTCAATGCTCTATGTTGCTGAAACTACCTTAAGAACTAAAAAACCAATGCAACTTAGCGGCTTAGCGGAAACCTATGTTGGTAAAGTTGGAGCTTGGTTAATGTTCTTCGCTGTTTTTGGAAACTCTGTCGGAGCTTTAGCGGCATATACCACAGGTAGTGGAAAAATTCTTTC
>JASLEF010000182.1 GCA_030151245.1 Ignatzschineria sp.
TGAAGCGGCATTATAATAGAGATCCGCAGAAGCTTCTGCTTAGAATCATGGAAGCGTAAAACGTTTCAAATCTCCTAAAATCCCGATGAAAGCATTGATCTCATCAGTGCTCATCGGGATTTTAAGATTTGAACCTAGAGATTTGAACCTAGAGAGTTAAGCTGAAAGAGTTGAGCTGAGAGAGTTGAGCTGAGAGAGTTGAGCTGAGAGAGTTGAGTGTAGAAGAAAATAATCCCCATTTCGTGGCCAGAGGATCTGGCATAACTCTTTGGGGCTGCTAATGATAAAATAGATAAGTTCCTACGACCTACTAACTTTCAAAAAAACCTTCACTTCATGCCCTTATGCTCTATTTTTAGGCAATCCCCTTTCGTAATAAAACAACGAAAGGGAGTGCAAGTAGGATCTTCCTCTCTTAAAAACGCTGTGCAATAAAAACACCGACTAAAGAGACTGAACCCCCTATTAAATGATAGGCTTCTAAGCTCTCGTGCAAGAAGATGATCGAGATCGCTGCGGTAAAAATAGGCGTTAAGTTCATAAACAGGGAGGTTTTGCTTGCGCCCAATCTCGCGACGCCTTGTAACCATAAAAACGGCGCTAAAATAGAGGCAGGAATTCCGGCAAATAGGACTAAACCAATATTATCGGCAGTAATCGCCCGATCAGTGGCAAAAAAGAGAAAGAGTGGAATTAAAATAATCACTCCAAAAATCACCTGCCAATAGAGCGACTGCCAGGTGGAGATCTGGGTTGGAATTTTCCATTTAATTGTCACCACGCCGTAAAGAGCATAGGCAGAAGCAGCCACCAACATCATGATCTCCCCTTGCCCAATCCCCACGTCTAATAAAATTAAGGGATTGCCACCACTAATCAACCAGGTAATGCCAAAAAAAGAGAGTAAAGAGCCTATCACAAGCCCTACTGTTAAACCGGTTCTTAAAATAATAGTGCTTAACAAGATGGTTAATAGGGGTGTCAAAGAGAGAAAGATCCCGATCATCGTTGCTGAAATTGTATAAGCTGCATAATAAGCTAAACATTGATATAGCGCCATTCCTAGAAACCCAAGAAAACAGAGCTTTCCTAATAATGGTTTAATTTTTACCCAATGTCTGAGTGTTCCTTTCAAACAAAATGGGGTTAAAATCACCAAGGCTAAAACCCAACGATAAAACGAGATCGTTTCTGGCTCGATCACCCCCGCAGATAACTTGTTCACGACGGCATTCATTGCCCAGATCAATACCGCTAATAAGGGATAGATCATCGCTGTTAATTTCATGACAACTCCTAATAAATGTGAATGATTTCTATTGAAGCGATAGTATAATGTGTCTTATCTGATCTATATAATGAAAATCTGACACTTTCTAACGTTATTCAGACAAGATTACTTTTATAAGGAACCGATTGATTCATGGTACAACAACAGCCTTTACAATCCTTTTTACATCATCCTAATCGCTTAATCATGCTCGTGGATGAAAATATCAATGGTGCTAGCGAATATCATATCCACAAACATAGTTGGGGACAGATGATTGATGTTGATAAAGGGATTATTACCTTGGAAGTTAAAGGCGAACGTTTTATTTCACCGAGAGGCTTCGCGATTTGGATTCCTCCACAATGCGAACATGCTTGTTATAGTCAAAAAGCCGCTCGATTTCGCTCTATCAACATTTGTGAAACAGAAGCGAAAAAACTCCCACAAAGTCCCTCTTTAATTACTCTCACGCCCATTGCTCGTGCGATTATTGATGACTTTTTTGAAAAAGAGATCTACCTCCCCACTAGTGATCGAGATTTTCGGCGCTCACAAGTCTTAATTGATGAACTACAAGATGCCATGGTCGATAACACCTATCTACCTACCTCCGATCATAAATTACTAAGGCCTATTTTAGAGGCCCTAGAAGCCGATCCCTCTTTACGACTCACCCTGCAAACATGGGCACAAAAAGTCTTTACCACCGAAAGGACGCTGGCTCGTTATTTCCAAAAAGAGCTTGGGATGAGTTTTAGTGAGTGGTGCGCAAGATTACGTTTTATTCATAGCGCCTCACTCTTGGAAAAAGGATTAACCGTTGAAGAGATCGCCTTCTCTGTGGGGTATCGTTCAGCTTCAAGCTTTATCACGATGTTTCAAAATATATCCGGAATGACACCCGATCGTTACCGGCAAATGCACCGATAACCCCCTTAGATAAAACATTCTTCCCCGACCGAAGCCTTGCTTTAAATGCGTTTTGCCATTCTAAAACGTCGCACCTTTTTCGGCATATCCCCATCTTCATAATATTCAATGGTAAAACCTGTCAATGCATAACCAATCGCGATAATAGGACTGAGTAAACAGAGAAAGGTATAAGGAAGATAATCAAATGTCGCAACGCCTAACGTAGTCGCCATAAATGCCCCACAGGTATTCCATGGCACAAGCGGTGAAGTCATGGTTCCAGAATCTTCTAAAGTTCTAGAAAGAACTTTTCCTTTAATCCCTCGCTTACGATACTCTTCTGCGTACATTCTACCGGGAATAATAATCGACATATATTGATCACAACCGACAATATTTCCGGTAATACAAGTGGCGACTGTGGTAATAATCAAGCTCTTAGTCGTTTTTGCAAGCTTCACTATACTCATGACTAATGTTTGGAAAATTCCTGTAAACTCTAATATTCCCCCAAAACACATCGCGATAATCACTAAAGATATCGTGGCAAATACAGAAACAATTCCCCCATTATTTAGCAGCTCATTCAATGTGGCATTCCCAGCATCTATCGAATAACCATCGTATAAAGCTCCTAAAACCATACTAGGATCCGCATCTTGCACAAAAATTGCACATAGAACTCCTAAAATCGATCCAATCATTAACCCTGGGAAAGCGGGCACTCTAAAGATCATGACCAAAATAATAGATGCCGGCACTAATAGTAGCCAAGGAGAGATCACAAATAATGTTTTAAGGTCTTCTCTTAGAGTAAAATTATTAGCTGCCGTATTTGTCAAATCAGCACTGATCGTGAAGCCTAAAATCGTAAAAAGAATCAATGAAATAATGAGTGCCGGAATCGTGGTATAGAGCATATAGCCAATATGTTCAAAGAGGTCTACCCCAACAATCCCCGGCGCGAGGTTTGTTGATTCCGATAAGGGAGAAATTTTATCCCCAAAATAAGCCCCGGAAATAACTGCGCCTGCGACCATTTCTGGAGGAATTCCTAAACCGTACCCAATCCCCATGACGGCGATCCCTATTGTTCCAGCAGCTGTCCAGGCATTACCTGATGCGATAGAAATAATGCAGCAGATCGCACATGCTGCGACTAAGAAATAGGCGGGGTTCAATAAGTTCAAACCATAATAAATTAAGGTAGGAACAATACCGCCTGCAATCCACGAGGCGATAATCGTCCCAATGACAATTAAAATCACAATCGCCTGTAATGCTAATCGCACAGCATCTAGCATTCCCGTCTCAATCGCCTTCCATTTAAAGCCTAAACGCATTGCCATTAAAATAGCCACGCACACACTGAGTAATAGCGGAATATGGGGGCTCACATCCCAAAAGAAAATGCCTACGACTAAGGCACAGATCATAAATATAATAGGGATTAAAGATTCCCAAACGGTGGGCATTCTTGTCGGGATTGATTCGACTGGCGACACTTCAATACTCATTTTTATTCTTTCCTCGTAAAATTATAAAGAGGAGCAGATCTCCATTCATCTTTTATCATACAGATTCCCGTCAGCCTTTCGAGGCACTAGATCAAAAATCCATGATATAAGCGCAAAATAGCCCCTTAACCACTATAGGATATTGAGCAACAAAAGAACTGTGTCTGCTTACGCAAAATAGGAGTCTACCGAAATATGATACGATCTTTTGAATCGGTATATCCTGCGATAATAAAGAGACTACGCGGCGATCTCTTTGAAAAAGTCTCAAGAAAATAGCGAAGTCTGACTTCAACGGTGCTGTAAGTTAAATAAAAAACGATAAAATAATATTAATATGATTGTTGCTTTAAATTTCGCAAGTCTAGCACAAGTTTGTAAAATGCATCATTTTTTATAAGCGATTTTAGACCTGCTACAAGATCATGCAAAAGATCCGCGATAAAAGATTGCAGCACAAGCTCATCATGATAGTATTGGAAAGCTTTGCATTCAAGCTACACCATTATTGATGACTATAAAACTTCAATATCCTCGCAAAGTGACCTCTATTGGCTCCGCAAATGTTATCCAGCCCTTGAATCGCTGAAGTTTGCGCCTATTATCTAGAATAATTATAAGGATTCAAATGAAAGTAAATAAATCGCCGACGGTGTTGGGCGGTGCAATGATTGCCGCAGGAACAATGATCGGTGCAGGCATGTTAAGCCTTCCTATCGCATCTGCAGGAATGTGGTTTGGTTGGACCGTGGTTATTATGCTCATGACTGTATTTTTTATGTATATAACAGCGGAGCAAATTTTAGAAGTCAACCTAGGTTATGATCCTGGATCAAGCTTTGATACCTTAGTTAAAAATAATCTTGGCAATGGTTGGCGCGTTATTAATGGTTTCTCCATAGCCTTTGTTCTCTATATTCTTCTTTATGCTTATGTTGTTGGTTCAGGCTCAGTCATTAGTGATACTCTGCGTAATCTTGAAAATAATCCCATTGATATCCCTCGCTACCTCTCCTCTTTGATCTTTGCGCTTCTCTTTACCGCAATCGTTTGGTGGAGTACAAAAGCCGTTGACCGCATCTCAACAATCTTAATGATCGGAATGTTTATTACACTATTTGCCGCAGTCACAGGATTATTAGGACAAATTGAAGTCTCTTATCTATTTGAACCAAGTGGTGAAAGTCACTATGCTATCTATGCGTTTGCAAGTTTACCATTCTTCTTAACTTCATTCTGCTTTCATGCAAGTGTGCCAAGCTTTGTGAAGTACTATGGCATTGAAGGTCGTAAAATTCGTCAAGCGATTATCTGGGGCATGATCATTACTTTTGTCTTTTATCTCTGCTGGATGATTGCCATTATGGGGAGTATTGATCGCCTTTCATTTCTTGCAGTCGGAAACGATCAAGTCGCATGGCTTCTTAATCAAGTCAAAGCTAGCCAAAATACGCAATTAGCGCTACGCTTCTTTGCCTTCTTTGCGGTAGTAACCTCTTTCTTAGGCGCAGGTCTTGGGTTATTTGACTATATTGCCGATCTTTTTAAAATCAAAGATTCTGCAAAAGGTCGTCTCTTAACTGCGATCATCACCTTCTTACCGCCCACTTTTTTAGGAATGATTTTTCCAAATGGTTTTGTCGTTGCGATTGGTTTTGCTGGATTATTTGCCGCTATCTGGTCTGTCATCGTCCCGGCAATGATGGTCATTAATTACCGCAAACGTCAGCAAGGCTCTCAAGATCGTGTCACATTCCGTGCTTTTGGCGGGAAAATCATGCCCTACATTATTATTGCATACGGCGTGATTGCTATTGTCTCACATCTTTTAGTTGAGGTGTTTCAGGTAGGTGAACTTAACTTCTTTAAATAAGTTTAACGGTACACCAATTCAAAACAGAGGCGCTCTATAATAGAGCGCCTTTTCAGTATCCTCAAAATCTCTTCATCACAAAGCATCCCCTCATCTTGGTCTCCTTTTTCCCCACTATCAGAGAAATCGGGCTTAAATCGGACTGCAGAAACTTGATCCATGATGCTAATTATTAACCAGCATCACCAACCTCTCATTCTTCACATGGTCAATCAAAACTTATAACGATGATTAGGATCTCTCATTACCAATAACCGAGAAGTTTCCACCAGGCGCCGCCAATATAGAACCAAATTGCAAGGTTGACAACGCTCATCACAAAACCAACACGCCACCACTCCGCTAAAGTCGTATAGTTTGAACCAAAGATCACAGGTGCCGTGCCAGTTCCATAATGGGTTAACGACATCATTAATGAAGAGGAGAAAGCAAGCGTTAAAGCCAATAACATAGGTGGTGCGCCAAGGGCAATTCCGGCGGCTAAAAACGCGGCAAACATCGCCGTGATATGAGCGGTTGTGCTAGCAAAAAAGTAATGGGTATACACATAGACCAAGACTAAAATTAACATTGATAATATCCAGCCAAAACCAAGACTATCGATCCCTTGACTCACCGTTCCGGCAAGCCAATTCACTAATCCTAGCTTACCTAAATAAGTCGCCATCATAATCAAGGCAGAGAACCACATGATCGTATCCCATGCACTTTTATGCTGCAAAGCTTCATCCCAGGTTAATACACCGGTCAGCAGTAATATGGCTAAACCAATAAATGCCGCCGTCGTTGCATTAATTGAAAACCCAAAAAGAAGTGCGGGGACTTCAGCCCACATTAAGAGTAACAGTAGAAAAACGCCTGCGGTAATCTTCTCACTCAATGAGAATCTGCCCAATTTTTGTAACTCCTTCTTTGCTAACTCTGGGGCATTAGGCGTTTTTTTGATCTCAGGAGGACACATGAAATAGATGACCAAAGGCATTACCAGTAATGAGATAATCCCCGGCACAATCGCGGCAATAGCCCAAGCACTCCAACTCAATCTAAACTCAGATCCTAAGCCTTCAGCAATTAAATTAACAATCATAGGGTTCGGTGCCGTCGCCGTAATAAACATCGCTGATGTAATGGGGTTAGTATTATAGTTCACCAATGCTAAAAATCGGCCCATTTTACGAGACGATGCAGGATCATCTGGCATTGAATCAAATCCTGTCGCGATTGACTTCATAATAGGGTGAATGATTCCTCCACCACGCGCCGTATTACTCGGAGTAACAGGTGCCAAAATGAGCTCTGAAAATGTTAATGAATAGGCAATGCCTAGAGTTCGCTTACCAAAAAGAGAAATTAACCAATATCCTATTCTAGCACCTAATCCTGTCTTATTAAGACTAATAGAGATCATCATTGAGATTCCTATTAACCAAATGAGACTATTTGAAAAGCCACTTAAGGCATCATCTAAGGCAGCTTTAGCATTGCCAGGATTAGTGACCTGTGTCAATGCCACTGTCGCAATAGCAATGACAGATATGGCACCAATAGGTAATGCCTTACCAATAATCGCAGCAATCGTCCCTATAAATAGCGCTAATAATTGCCAAGCATTTTGTGATACCCCTTCAGGTGCAGGAATGACAAACCAAATTAATAACGTCATTGCCAGCGCGATAATACCGGGAATCGCTTTGACCGGTTTTAATGTCACCATAAAATAACCCCCTTTACTCTATTAAATTTTGAATTTACAGACTCTTTTATGCAGATAAAATAACTTAGGACACCAAAGATCTCCTCTTAAAATAATGCTCTAAATCGCATCTATTGAACCTCCCAAGTGCCATCATAATTCCCCCCTAAACAGAGAAAATTTCATCACGTAGTGAAGACAACGTTCACCTTGAAAGATATCTAGCTGCGTCCCATGTTCCACAGTCTTGGCTATTCACAAAATCTTCTTATTACAAAATAGGTAAAACAATCATCTTGTCGATCATCTTGATTCCATCATAAACAGATTATGAGAGCTATCCCTGATCTACGACAAAATTTTAAGAATCCTTATAACGCCTTAATTTTAACTGAGCAATATCACAGTACGATGAATCTCAATAGGACTCTCATTCAATCGACCTAAAAAAAAGCCCTCTCATATTAGAAAGGGCTTTACGATCTTAAGAATATCTCTTTTGTAAAATCATCGTGTGATCAGCGATCTATCTCTTCAAATACCATCCTGATTTATGAGAAGATATTTTCTCTATTGATCAACACTATTTTATTAAAGTGGAGAGACGTTCATACTGCGACCA
>JASLEF010000083.1 GCA_030151245.1 Ignatzschineria sp.
CCTCCTTCATTAAGAATCCAATCTTATCCCATGCCAGTTGAGAGATCTTATCTGAACCATCTTCATTGCCCAATGTAACATTGAGATGCTTCATTAATGCGGAATAAGTTTTAAAATCTAAAGTATCATTAAAAGCAATAAGCTCCTTTAATGAATCTAACCTGTCTTCATCAGTCGGCAAATCACTTTTCACAATTTCGTTATAAGCTATCATTACCCATTCATTTTGAAGCTCTTTAGTCAAAGTATTGTTAGAACATATTCCCCAATAGACGTTATCCCACGTTGCATTAATAACTGGGGTTTGATCATTTTTACGGCGCTCAAGATCATAAGCAAACAGTAACTGACTAAAACTAATATCATTTTCTACTCGACATAATATGTCCTCAAACTTAATCTGATCAAAATCACTCCTCAAACATATACTTTCATGTTGTTTAATCAGCTTCATTCTCTGATCATTTGAAAGTGATTCATTATTAAACAATTTAATCATCGCTTCATTGGATTCCATCGCTCCCAGTTTTTGCTCTAACAATATATCGTTAACATATTGACTGATATTAGCTTCAATATATTTTCTAAAGTCAGTATCTTTTGTAAAATTCTCAATAATTGCCGTATAGTTCTGGTCTAACAACTGATCTTCAAGTTTTTTGAAAAATTTAAAAATAGATTTAATATTATCTTGATTTATTTCATAACAATTACTTTCTACTATCTTTTTAAAAATATCATTAGCAAGCTCACCCTGACTACCTTCTCTTGGTTCTGTAAGTTTTATTTTCAATGAGAAATATTTAAGCCATTGCATTAAATCATCTGTTGTTGAGGGAGAAATATTACTGACTTTATTAACAAAATTAGTAATTGAATTTATCTCTACTATAAAGGCTTCTAAATACGATTTCTCCAAATTCAAATATTTAAGGTCGATCTCATTTTTAGGAAATACAGTAACCATAAAATAGAGGATAAAACTTGATTTAAGCGTCAACTCATCTACATCTTTTATGTTTTCTAGAAAAGTATAAAAGGTATTTTTTTCTTGCTTTGTTGTTAACCCCCCAAAAATTTTTTTAAATAGCTCCTGAATAATTTGTGAATTTCCTGCACTTTGAGCTCGCTTAATAAAGCTTGCTAGAAACTTTAAATGAAAATTCCCTTCCAATTTAAAATGGACATCAATAATTTTCTTTAAAAATTCTTGATATTTATTTTTCTGGATTAAAAAAAACATCAAATCAAAATTTAAAATATTCGGATAAATAGAATAATCCTTTCCACCCTGCGATATCTCCTTGAGAAAATGCTCAATGAGATCGTTACTTAATTGAATATTAAATGACTTTTCAAATGATACTTTATGGAGTAAAGAATTTTTAAACGATTGTAGATTCGGATTTTTCTCATGAGATACAGATATATAAGTAAGATAATCTTCATCTAGATACCCTTCCCTCATTAACATAAAAATCACTGGAGCATTTGACTCTGCATTATATTCAGAAAAATATTGTTGCTCCCAGTCCTTGTCACCTAAGTCTTCAATTTTTCTTAAAAAATCCTTCAAGGAATACCTACGTTGAATTGAATCCAGTTCTTTTCTTGCTTGATTCCATTCTCTATCCATTTCTTCATAAACACTATCGTTATCATATGCTTCAGTAAGTTGTAAATCTATATCAGAGAACCTATCTTCTATCTCCTTAAATGTCCTATAGATAGCCCCTTTTTGTTCATGTCGATCTCGATTAATCCTGCATAAAATGCTTTCTCGATCTTTAATTAACCCAAAATCTTCCGGCATTAAATTTTTATAGACTATTAAGGAAAATATTTTCCTAAACTGATCTCTTTTCCCAACAGTTATTGAGTGACTATCTATCCCTTCTTTAAAAATACTCGCTAATCCTGCGTTATTTAAAAAAATAATGTACTCATTAATGATGTTATTTAAAATCCTTAAATCATTAATACTTTGACTACAATCTGATAATAGACTTGTATTTTCATCCAACATCTCCGTAAGAAGAGGCGTTGGAAATGTCTTTTTTAATTGTTCTTTTAAAAGTGTATAGCTAGTGGCATAGTCCATTACCGGAATAACAGGAACGATAAAGTCAAAAAACTTCACTCTGTCTTCAGACTTTACAAATAGATCGTCTTTCACCGCATAGATAAATTTAATCGGTCTTTTTACTTGTCCTGATGCATTAATGAGTTGGTTAAGCTCTCTTAAACGACTTAAAATCTCTATATGCTCTAATCTATCAAGATCTTCAAAGACAACTATGCTGTAGTCAGTAACTTCAAAGAAATACAATATTTCATCTAAAAAAAGACTCAACGGGGAGGTTACTTTACTCTCCTTAAATACAGCCTTTCCAGACAGCAAATCTATAGACTCTATATCTTGCTTTGAAAAAAAGCCTTTATTAACAAGATATGTTGAGAAAGAAAATAAAAACCCTCCACTAACAAATAGTAAAAATAAATAAAAAGGGTAACTCATAGGTAACAGCTCTTTATCAAAAAAGACTTTACTAATAAAAACCGTTATGACAAAGATAAAGGCAATGCTCAGTACAATATGATAAAGCGTTTTATCCCACTCTATTACATCATGCTCGATTCTTTCGAATCGACTTTTGGGTAGATGACTTGGATGAACTTGATGAATCAACTGCTGAAGAATTTTCAGCTCTATAGTTTCAAGATCTAGTTTATTACTGTGTCCCTCACATTTATCATCTTTCTTCTGTCCCTCTCCTTTCTTTTTTAAATCAAAAGAAGCTAAAGATATATTTAGTGCCTTTTTCTGAATACCCGCTTCTTGAATATAGCTCTGAATAACACTACTTTTACCAGCGCCATATCCTCCCGTTACCGCAATATTTGTTATATCGGTTTTTGTCATATCTAACGAAAAATCTAGAGCATCTCTATAGGGCTCCAACTCTTCTGAGAGATTTTCCGGCGTTAAGGCATTAAATCGTATCTTCCCCATATCACCCCACCCTCAACGGCAACACTTCTTCCACAATCATCTTCGTATAAGCCTCTTTCACTTCTCGCCAGTAATGAAGTTTTCTAACAGGGTTTTCTGTTTGGGCTTTATACTGCTCAAAGTTGGCACTTCTTTTTAAGGCATTTTCACCAGGCTGCTCTTCTAAATCTGGATTGAAGCTTGCGACCATGTAACGGAATTCTTCAGGATCGAGCGCCCATTTTTTGGCGAAATTATCCACTAATCTATCTGTTTTCTCCCCTATTTTCTGAGATAGCAGATCCGTGACTCGCTTCCCTCGGAACTCTTCCGGCATCGATTTAATTTCTCCCCACAACAGTGACATCATTCCTGCAAGCTGGGGATTTTCTTGTTTTAACGTTTCTACGTAATCATCAATCTCTTGATCTGCCACCGCATCTGATTGCATCTCTTTGGGGGCAGATTCTTCAGGAATAAACTCCTGAATTAACGCCACAATATAATTATAGTTAATCTCTTCAACGCGATGAGTTTGTAGATCATATTCGATATCTAGCGGTTCTTCTTCCACATCAGAGTTTTTATTCTCTCGCAACTCTTCTAGAACATTCACATAAACACCGTGATATTCTTCGATCTCTTGAAAATCAATCGGGAAAATATCTCCCATCATTTCAGGCTTAAAATCTGAATAGACCATTGCCGAGTTTAAAAATCGATCCAGCTTTTGGAAAGCTCTGACGAAATCTCGCTTCTCTTCTATACTCAGTGCTTCAATCTCTTCCGGCGTTCTAGCTATTAAACGTAAAGCTTCAATCGCTCCGATCAACTCCTGCTTTGTCTCTTCCCAAATCGGCGCTAACACATAGTTTTCGCCCCCATTTGAATAGAGAAAAAGTGCCTCATTAACCTGCTGCTCAAAGTAATGTGGGGTTTGGAAGGTTACAATTTGTCCATAGAGTTTATCCCGATCAAACAGACGATTCGTTCGTGAAAATGCCTGAATAATATCGTGCGGTTGCATCGGTGGTCGATCGATAAAGAGTGTAGAAATACAGGGCGCATCAAATCCTGTTAAGAGGCGATCAACCACGATAATCAAATCAATCTGCTCACTACGTTGATGATAAAGTGTTTTCTTTCTTGCCAAGCGTGCATTCACATTTTGGTTGTAGGCTCTAATCGTTTCTAAAAAAAAAGATTTATTGTAAGTCTGATTATAATCTTGCAATGCTTCCTTCATCTTCTCTTGATTTTGAATGGAACTCTCTTCATTTTCAGAGATAGAATATGTGATCGCCACTTTTGGGAAGTCCGGCAATATTTGACTTGTTCGCTCACTGATTTTGACAATTTCATTGCCGGAAACCACGCTCTTAATCAAGTCATAATACTCTTGTGCAATCGCGATACTCGGCACTGTTAAGATTGCACCATACGCGCGACCAACACCACTTTCTGCGGTAAAACCTAATTTTGTACGAGATTTATTGAGAATGAAATCAATCACCTGTAAACGATGCTCTTTGGTTTCATAAGCTTCTTTGGGTATGAGCTTTTCCCGCTCAATGCCGCTCAATTTACTGTAATCTTTATCGGGATAGCGCTTCTCTATAATCTGCTGTAATTCAAGATCATCAAAGGTGTGTTTATACTCCACCTGAAAACCTAGCACCGCACCATCATTAATCGCTTCTTTCACCGTATAAGCATGCAGACGATCCCCATATAATTGCTCGGTCGTTCTTGCCAGATTTCCTAATGATGCTCGTTGATTCTCTTCAAATATCGGCGTGCCGGTAAAACCATACCAGAGCGAATGATGAAAATAGCGCTCTAACTCTCGCTTCTTCTCCGGCGTTACTGCTCGATGGCATTCATCAACGATAAACGCCAGGCGCTGCGCTTTAATCTTTTCATATCGTTTTTTCGTCCGCTCGCTCACTTCAGGATTATCAACGCTACTATCCATTCTTCGCATCAGATGATTGAGCTTTTGAATCGTTGTAATCACCACGGTACGATCATCACTGGCAAGCTTATCAATCAAGTCCTTCACATTGGCGGTTTCATCAATCGATACGGGATCATATTCGGCATAAGAGGTAAATGAGCTTGTCGTTTGCTGATCTAAATCGACTCTATCCACAATAAAAATGGTTTTATCAATCACCGGAATATGGAGCAGATTACAAGCGACTTTATAAGAGGTTAGCGTTTTCCCAGATCCTGTTGTATGCCAAACATAGCCCGATTTTTGCTGAAATGAGGCATCTCTTACCGCTTCAATCGCATGAATTTGATAAGGTCTTAACAAGATTAAGGCCTCTTTATCCTTATCCGTTACGGAATATTGCATCACCATTCGATGCGCTGCCGGAATCGACAGAACATCTTCTGCAAATTGAATATAATCATTCACCGGTTGATTATCGCGAGTCACCCATTTGCTTAAGAATTTTGCATTCAGTGTTTCAAACTGCGCCGCAGCAATATAACGCGTTTCTGAGGCATTACTCACCACAAACATCTGCAATGTGGAATAGATGCCGGTAAATTTCCCTTCCTTCAGGTATTTTTGAATTTGTCTAAAGCCATCCATAAAAGGATGCTGCCGGTTTTTAAGCTCAATGTGAATCATCGGCAAACCATTAATCAAGAGTGTGACATCAAAAATTCGATTTCGATCCATCTCCGATTTCTTATCAGCACCAAATTGATTCACGACTTCATAAACTGTTTTACCACCGGCAATATGATCTCGGTGAATCACATTTAAACGAATCGTCCCAAGCGAACTATCTTCACGCTGCACCTCAACTTTTGCGATACCATTTTCACCAGAGAGCCATTTTGCCGCATCAAAGAAGTTAGAAAACTGTAACTGCGTTTGTACTCGGCGAAACTCATTATCTGTTAATGGCTTTCCATCTAAGATCGCTAAGTTATTTCGCTCTAAGATCTTACGAAAGTTTTGCCAAAGTGAATCCTCATTAGTTAAATCCGGACGATAAGTCCATTGTGATTCGCCGGCAACTAACTGTGCAATTAATCGATCTTCTATCTCTCTTTCACTCGTAAACTTCTTCACTTTTGACATATCCTTTCAATAAAACTATAAACTGAAGATCTCTTCAATCCACTTTTGGTATTCACCCTCTTTAGGAT
>JASLEF010000085.1 GCA_030151245.1 Ignatzschineria sp.
CACAAACACTACAACAATACATCAACAGAATCGAGATTCATAATCTTTTATGCAATGATTTTCCCTAAATCAAGATATAAGATTGATCCTGTTGATTATCCCTTGATTTTTTCTTTATACCCTATTAATTTTTATTTATCCTACTTGTTTATCTTCTTCTATTTATATTCTCTTATTGAATCTTATTTAAAACTCCCCACTAAAACTTTAATCATTACTGATAAATAATATTTATAGTGATCACGGTAATCATCGTAATATTGGTAGTGGTAGTGGTAGTTGGAGTTGGAGCTGAAGTTGGAGCTGAAGTTGGAGTTGGAGTTGGAATTGGAGCTGGAGTTGTTGTAGCGATAGTGATAGCTATCACTCCCCCTATCATTATTTCGCATAAAAACAGCTATCATCGCTCTACTGACATGCAGATGATACAGAGCTGCAAGCATTCTCCCAGCCCTCTCTCAGCTCTATTTCTACGCTTCAGAGAATGTCTCACAGAGTTTTTAAGCTCTTCAAACTCTTCAAACTCTTGAACAATCTTTTGAGATGAGGATTTAAAAGCGAGGTCATTACCACCAATAACACTCAATAGTGAGCACCTCCCTTTAAAAACAGGCATAAGAAAGCCCTACGAACCAAATCCTTGAGCCTTAATTGACGATGATTCCCTCTAAGTTATTTCGCATGAAAATAGCTATCATCACTCTGCTGGCATGCAGATGATACAGAGCTGCAAGCATTCTCCCAGCCCTCTCTCAGCTCTATTTCTACGCTTCAGAGAATGTCTCACAGAGTTTTTTAAACTCTTTAACAATCTTTTGAGAAGAGGCTGTAAAAGCGAGGTCATTATCACCAATAACCACTCCATAGTGAGCACCTCCTTTAAAAAAAACAGGCATGAAAAAAGCCCAAAGAACCAAATCTTTGAGCTTTTGGAGTGATGGTATCTCTCTACTTCGCAGGGACTATCTCATTGAAGTTTTAAGAAACCATTGAATCACCTATCGTTTTATGCTGCCTTTTCAGGTCGTAACTCCGCAATCGGCGTACGATTCACCACCTCTTTTTGTGTTAAAGCACTGACAATAATCAAAGTCGCAATATTAAGAACCACAGCAATAATTCCAGGGTTAATCGCATAGATGCTGATTTTTCCAAAATACATCGTAAAGACCGCGATAATTCCCACGACAATACCTGCCATAATTCCTTTTGCAGTTGCACGCTTAAAGAAGATCATCGCAAAGATACCCGGGACAATCTGGCTAAAACCACCATATGCCGTACTAATTAAGTTCAACATTAAGCTTGGTAATGCCACAGTAATCACCATTGAGATCACCAGATAGAGGAAGACACTTGTTTGCGAATAGCGACGCTGAGATTTTTCAGGAACATTCGGAATGATATTTCGCACAATCAATCCCGCCACCGCAAGAGAGATCACAGACAATAATAAGAACCCAGAAAGTGCAGCCCCCGCAGCGATAAAGCCAATCACCCAAGATGGTAAAAGATCTATTGCTGTCACAATGAAGGTATGATTAGGTTTATCTGCCAAATTCGGAAGATAGATCATCGCATAATAAGATGTCGCAATTAAGAAGGGGAACATCAACATATAGAGCGGCATATAACGCTGCGCTTTTTGAATCGTCTTCTCTGACTTACTCGTAAATACCACTGTAATCAAATGAGGTAAACAGTAGAAAGTAATCGACTGAAGGATAATGGTTGAGATCGCAAAGTTAATTTCCGAACCATTTTGGAATTTTAAAATCGCACCCTTCTCTTTTGCACCTAAAAATAAGGGCTCAATTCCCCCCATCTTTTTATAAACCGCAACGCCCACGACCACAATCGCCGCAAAAAGAATGATATCTTTAAAGATCGAGATCAATGCCGGTGAACGAACCCCCGAAACAGAGATATAGATATAAGCAATCGCACCCGCAATAATTACCGCTATATAAGGTGGAATATCATATCCTAACGCGTTTAGCGTGACGATTAATCCCTCAAATTGAAGCTGCGCCCATGGGATTAAGAACATTAACAGAACAACCGCCACCACCAGCTCTAATTTACGACTTGAAAAGTGAGATTTAAAAATATCCGCTGCCGTTAACGCATTATATTGGTTTCCTGCACGCCAAATTAAAGGCGAGATAAAGTAACCAAACGAGTATGACAAGACGATATAAGCTAAGAACCAGATCCCATAACTAAATCCCCCGGCATAAACGCCCCCAGGGAAACCGATAATGGTTCCGATCCCGTAAATTTCACCCACTGCTAAGAAGAAAAGAATCATCACACTGAAGGATCGACCTCCCACCAGATAATCCCCAACACTCTCCTTGTTAGACTGACGGCCTGCATAGAACGCAATCCCAATCGTAAAGAGAATAATCGTCGCAAAAATAACAATAGATATAGACATGATTACTGCTCCTCTTTTGCAACTGATGCATCATCGCGATCAAATAAAATCCAGGCTAACGACAAACAGAGCGTCGTTAAAAAGAACCAGAGAAATATCCAGAAATAGAGAATGGGAAACCCAAACACCATCTGCTCTGAATATCTAAAAAAGTAAATTCCACTAAATATCCCTAAGTAAGGGATAAAAACACTGAGAATAAAGCTATAAAGCTTCCTTTTAGCCATATTAATCCTCCCGGAAGATGTTGCATTAGGATGCAAGTTGTCATTATTATTTTTTTAATTCGATTGAATTGTATCTGCAAAACTGGACTGACCAGTTGCTTTTCATCTTTCATTATTTTCAAATTCTTGTCAAATATTCTTGCAGAGAAATATTTTAAATACTCATCATCAATGGTCGATACCACCGCTAGCTCGCCTCCTCTCGTGCTAAATCGTGCAGTTTTTTAGCAATCAGCTTATAATTGGCACACACCATCTATTTCAAAAGGCGCTACAACTGAGTAACCCCTTAAGTTTAAGGTATCTATGAATCTATTTGAAACCGCTAAAGAGCAGAAACTCTACCAGCAAATTGCGACAAAAATTGCAGAACAAATCCAACAAAAAAAGTATCTCCCAGGAGAGCGCCTGCCCTCTGAAAGAACTCTCGCAGAACAGCTCAATATTAGTCGGGCAACGGTTCGTGAAGCGATTATTGCGCTCGAGATCTTGGGGTATGTCGAGATTAAAATGGGCGCCGGAATCTATGTGCTCGATTCTCCACTATTACATCGAGATATCCATATAGAAACCTCTATACGCAATGAGATTACCCCTAATGAATTTATTGAAACTCGCCTACTCGTTGAACCTGAGTTTGCGGAGTTAGCCTCCCAAAATGCGACAAAAGATGATTTAGAAGCCTTTAAAAAACTGCAAGCCGCCACTGAGCGGATTAAGAGCTTAAAAGATCACTACTACTTTGATAAAAAATTCCACCTTCTCATCGCAGAGTCCACTAAAAATCCCCTTGCCAAAAATATCATGAAGCAGATGTGGGAGAGTGCTGAGCAGAGTGTGATGCCCACAAATTTCAATAAACATTACGTCACAAAACATTCTTGGGATATTTCTGTTGAAGAACATCAAGAGATTATTAATGCCATTTTAACGCGCAATCACAAGCTCGCAAGACACACCATGTACACCCATTTGGTCGGCGTTCTTCTTCGCCTTCGTTAAATTTTTTCAAAACAATAGTTGATTATTTTCAAAATTATTGCCAACATCATACTGGTCTGACCAGAATTTGGATTTATGGATATGGAGAAAATAATTATGAAAAGAAATGGCGGAAAAATCCTCATGCAGCAACTTGCCAACCATGGCGTGAAAAGAATCTTCATGGTCCCGGGCGAAAGTTACCTGCCTTGCATTGATGCATTGAATGACTTTAAAGAGATCGAACCGATCGTCTGTCGTCAAGAGAGTGGCGCGGCTTATATGGCCGAAGCGTATGGTAAACTCACCGGCGAACCGGGTATCTGCTTTGTCACCCGTGGCCCCGGCGCAACGAATGCCAGTATTGGTGTGCATACCGCATTCCAAGACTCAACACCGATGATCCTCTTCGTCGGTCAAGTCGGCGGCGATATCTACGATAAAGAAGCGTTCCAAGAGATTGACTACGTCAGTATGTTCTCTAAAGTGGCGAAATGGGTTGTACAAATCAACAAAACGGAGCGTATTCCAGAATATATCTCTCGCGCCTTCCATATTGCCACAAGTGGTCGTCCTGGTCCTGTAGTGATTGCTCTTCCTGAAGATACCTTATGGGGAGAAGCTGAGGTTGCAGATATCGAAAGATATCTCCCTGTCAAAAACTATCCGCATCCCAATGATCTCGAAAAACTTCAATCCCTCATTGAAAATGCAGAAAAGCCTCTATTAGTCGTAGGGGGAAGCCGCTGGTCAGAAGAATCCGTCCAAAATATTCAAGATTTTGCTGAGAAATTCCAACTCCCTGTGGCCTGCTCATGGCGTAGACTCGAGTGCTTCGATCATCATCATCCGAACTTTGCCGGCCATATGGGCTGGGGAATGAGCGAAACATTACGTCAAAACATTAAAGATGCAGATCTTGTGATTGCCCTTGGGACAAGACTTGGCGAAGAGACGACAGAGATCTATACTGCGATTGAAAGTCCAACGCCGAAACAAAAGCTGGTCCATATTCATCCCTCCCCAAGCGAGCTCAATAGCGTATTTGATACCGAGATCTCTATCGCCACCTCTGTGAATGACTTTGCCACTGCCGCAGCAACCCTCGCGCCGACAAAAGCACTCTCAAGAGAAAACTGGGTCAAACAGCTTCGTGATGAGCATTTAGCAACGCTTGCCCCCTTACCAAGCAATGGGGAACTCAGCCTTGATAACCTCTCGGCACAGATGAATGAGTTGTTGCCGGAAGATTTCTGTATCACCGTCGGCGCAGGAAACTATGCGCTCTATCCGCATCGTTACATCCAATTTAATGGCTTAACCTCTAGCCTTGCGCCCACCGTAGGCTCCATGGGTTATGGCTTGCCGGCAGCAATCTCTTGCAAATTAGAGCATCCTGAAAAAACCGTTGTCTGCTATGCCGGCGATGGCTGCTTCCAAATGAACCTGCAAGAGCTTGGCGTTGCATTACAGTATAATCTCGGCATTGTTGTTCTTGTCTTTAATAACGGCATTTGGGGCACGATTCGCTCCCATCAAGAGCGTGAATTCCCAGGAAGAACGATCGCACTAGACTTCGTAAATCCAAACTTTGCAAAGCTCTGCGAAAGCTACGAAGGCTACGGTGAAGTGGTCGATAAAACAGAAGATTTCAAAGCCGCATTTGAACGCGCATTAGCCTTTGCCAATGAGCATCACCGCCCGGCATTGTTAGAGATTCGTTACGACTCTAACAACATCGCCCCCGGTGAAACCTTGATGGAGATCCGCGAGAAATCCCTCGGCGCTCACAAAGCCTAACAGCTAAAGCTTGCCACACCATTTACCGATTCCTCCACCCTCCTATCGGTAAATGTTAAAAAAGCGAGATACTTCCTTCGTATCTCGCTTTTTCCTTATCTAAACGCTTCTACAATAACAGTGCAATATGATAAGCCACCATCAATAATGATCTATTAGAGATATTTCCCAAATATCTTCTCTTCAGGATAATCTTCTCTCAGCTTTCGTAGGTTTTCACCCTTGTAAGATCTCTTTTCCAAATCAAGCCATCTTGAATATTAGAAGCCTGTCGATCCAATTTAAATCGTCCTTTAAAACGATATCGTGTCTCCCCAAAAACATTTTTACCATGTGCAAAGACAATCCGATACTCTATATTGTCATTAAGGTGTTTAGTAACGTGCTCTCTTCTCATTTTCTCTGATAAATTTTCAGCGGTTTTCTCTTCAATTAGTGTTTCATGATCTTTAAGCACATTTTCCCAATCATTATTGACATACAACTTTGGAAACCAAATAACAGTTTTAGACTCATGAGGATGTTTTACCCCACCTCTTTGATATCTTTGATAATTCAGCCCGAAACATTTCAAAGCATCGACAATATGATGAAAAGCACAATTGTCTTCTAAAGCAATATTCCCTTTTTGAATATAAAAATAAGGATCTATTACCCTATTGATATCCCAAGGCTCAAACTCCTTGCTATTCACAAGCTCTCTTTTTTTATGGCGAATAAGCTCAATCAGATTTTCTATCGCTTGATTAACCTGAAGAATAGCCTCTGTTCCATTAGTTATACCGATTTCTCGTGTGGGGATAGGAATTCTATAAACTTCCGCATCTATTGCGCCAATAATATCCTTTTCCCGAACCTCATCTTTACTCTTTATCTTCTCATGATACGGCTCATCAACTTCCAAAATTATATTCAATTGAGGCAGATAAAGATCCGCTAATGCATACCCCTCTTTACGAGCAATATATTGCTGAGGTTGTATCTCTATCTCTAAATCATCTAAGCGATGTAAAAATCGACTAATCACATAATGTTCATAGCGTTTATGACTCATTTTACTCAAAATCTTACTGTAATAATCTAATAGGCTCATCTGACATTCCTGCAATAAAAAAGCGCCTCACCATAATGGGTTTGCGCTTTATCTAATATCTTTAGACCTTTTCGATCTACCAATCTTTTGGCTCATAATTAAGATCAATAAAGAGTTTATCTTTCTCTTTTTTCGTCAGATAACGCCATTCTCCCATCGGCATTCTGCCCAGCTCGATATTCATGATCCGCAATCTTTTCAGCTCTGTGACGGTATACCCCATGGTTTCTGTCATTCGGCGAATTTGACGGTTCAACCCTTGCATCAAGATAATATTAAACTGATGCGAGCCAATTTG
>JASLEF010000180.1 GCA_030151245.1 Ignatzschineria sp.
AGCATTAACGTAGTCGATAGCCTGCTGAACTGTAGTAATTTTTTCTGCTTCTTCATCTGGAATATCGCAGTCAAATTCTTCTTCAAGAGCCATTACTAACTCAACAGTATCAAGTGAATCTGCACCTAAATCGTCAACGAAAGATGCTGAGTTCACAACTTGCTCTTCTTTCGCATCAAGTTGTTCCATGATTACTTTTTTGACTCGTGTTTCGATGTCGCTCATAACTTCAAATCCTTAAATTATTATAACAAAATGGCGATTGCCAATTCTGTACTAAAAAAACGACTGTTGAATTAACAGTTCACCAAAATTAATACACTCGCAATTATAACTAATAAAAAAAAATTAGTCCATTAACATACCACCATTAACATTGATCGTTTCCCCGGTAATATACCCTGCATTTTCTGACGCTAAAAATGCGACAGCAGCTGCAATCTCTTCCGGCTCACCTAATCTTGCTAATGGGATATTTGCTAAAAGTGCCTCTTTTACTGATGCTGGTAAATCTTTAGTCATATCGGTATCAATGAATCCTGGAGCTACGCAATTCACTGTAATTCCACGAGATCCTACCTCTTTTGCCATTGATTTTGTAAAACCAATCACCCCTGCTTTTGCAGCGGCATAGTTTGTTTGTCCGGCATTTCCGGTAATTCCCACAACAGAGCTAATATTAATAATTCGCCCCGTACGAGCTTTCATCATTGGGCGTAAAACAGCCTTAGAAAGTGAGTAGACACTCGTTAAATTGGTTAAAATTACATCATTCCACTCATCATCTTTCATGCGCATTAAAAGCTGATCTTTAGTAATTCCCGCATTATTCACAAGAATATTAGGCGCACCTTTTTCCTTAGTGATTGTCTCTAGTACAGACTCAATGCTTGCCTGATCCGTTACATTTAATACTAAACCTTGACCTTTATCACCCAGATACTCAGAAATTGCAGCAGCACCATTTTCAGAAGTCGCAGTTCCAAAAACATATGCGCCATCACGCACTAAGCTCTCTGCAATCGCCTTACCAATCCCACGAGTCGCCCCAGTGACTAACGCAATTTTTCCTTGTAAACTCATAATTTTCCTCTATTTAACTATTGTTTCCTGTAGATTATGAAGCAATTAAGATGACTTTCATATCCTTCTGACCAATTATCTATCGCAATCCATATCTTTCGATATCGTTATCAATAAGAACCATTAAGCTCACCATCAGCTTAAAGCCTTTGATAAAAGCAAATAGATGAGCAACCTATGCCCCACAAATTTCAACGTGTAGTGTAATATCTGTATCTACTTGTTTAGGTGGATCCCATGGAGAGCTCTGCTCCACTAAACGAATACTTAACTGATGACGATTCCCACTAAATTCCGGGAAAAACCGATAGTCACTCATATTAATACGAAGCAATCCCGCCCGCCACTTGACTGAACGGTAATAAAAACCATGTTTAAACGAACACTCTTCAGCCACCATAGAGCCTCTAATGCACTTGAGGACAAAGCGAACTGCATTCATAATATTATCAATAACTTTCATCCACTCATAGAAATGCTCTTTACGTGTTTCAAACGGCATATTGAGCCAATTGTGCAATACAGGAAGATCAAACGCACAGATCCCCCCCACAATCACAAAACGTTGACGTAATGTATTTAAAAACACATTCTCCTTTATCGCATCATAAACACGAAACGATTGTCGACTTAAAAGCCCCTTTAATTCATTAGCCTCTAAACGATCTTCATCCGACAAACTCTCAATAAGCATGATTTGATCAAGCTGTTTAATCAATTCAATTTTGGTATCGTTTTTAGAGACTAAAGAGACGAGATCCAACAATGCTCTCACCGCGGCAATCGTACTATATTCAGAATCTTGTTCAATATATACCAAGGACTGCTCAGCAAGCATCTCGATTCTCAAAAACCGTCTAATGCCCTCCGTTAAGGGAAACTCGTAAATCATTTTTATCCTTTAATTTAGTAAAACTCTGTTGCGTTATGATGCTTGGGAGTAATAATCATGAAGCTTATCTAACTCTCTCTCTACAAACTCTTTATTCTGACTCACAATAATATAATTCCCCAATCGACGTCGATCTAATCTTGAAATTTGTGAGTTGATAATCTTTTTGGCCATATTTTCATCAATATTATCACGAACCATAAGCCTCTGTAACTGAATTTCATATGGTACTTCAATCACTAAGACCTTATCACAAAGATTAAGATATGGTGACCCCTCATATATGACAGGAACCACAACAACGCCGTACTGAGAGGGTTTAATCAGAGAGATTTGCCGCTTAACCTCTGAGAGGATGCGCCCATGAAGAATACCCTCCAAATCCCTCTTCGCCTCTGCATTATTAAAAATCAACTCTCGCATCTTCATTCGATCTAGCTCATGATCTTCCGTAAATAGAGCTGCACCAAAACGATCTTTAATTTCTGCTAACGCTGCAATTCCCGCAGAATTGTCACGACTTGTCATCGATCTAGAAATCACATCTGTATCAATAATCACAGCGCCTCGCTTCTGCAAATAATCAGAAGCAAATGTTTTACCGCTGGCAATACCACCTGTTAATAGAATTAAGCGAGGCTTCCCCTCTATCATTACACCCATCTCTTCTCAACTTCGACCTACAGATCACTCTTTTAACCATCGATTTTAAAGAGCATCGCTAAATCTTTCCATAAAGTAAAGAATTATACCTGAAAACCCCAAAGAAGGACCAAACGGAATAACACTCTTCCTGTTCTGAGAAACTTTAAAAAAGAATAAACTCCCCCAAATCACCCCCGTTAAGGATGCAATCAATAAAAAATAATCGATATTACCACCACCAATCCAGGCCCCTATAGCGGCAGAGAACTTAAGATCACCCTGCCCCATAACCTCTTGTCGATAATAGAGCCACCCCAATAACTTTATCAACAATAGCACGCCGTAACTGATCATTACCCCCCAAATCGCTTCTGACAACATCTGTGGCGATAAATCTAACAATGCAAATAAAACACCACCCCACAACAACAAATAGACCGCGGGATCTGGTAACAGATAATATTTTGCATCAAACAACATTAAGCCTACAACCACCCCTAAAAAATAGAGATCTATCCACAAAAAAACGACTTTAAAGCTCGTTAAAAGAATTAACCAGCCCAATGAGACCGCCCATGAAATCATCAATACTCCACGACGAAGTCTCACTGCAGAAGAGAGACGATAAAAAACAGTCACAGCCTCCGCCCCCGCCTCCCTACTTGCCCTCTTCTCTTCTTGAAGAGAAGAGAGACGAATTCGCCAAAGCCAGATATCAATACAGCATACTATTAAGGGCAGTATTAAGATCCACAATCCCCCTGAGAACGTCATCATATGGCCATCCCCATGTTAAACATCGGCAAATAAAGAGCGACTAGAATAACCCCGACCATCCCCCCAATCAAAACCAAGGAGAGAGGGTCTATTAACGCAATAAACGACTCTACACGCTGACCGACACGATCCGCGTGATACTGCCCAGATCGTTCTAACACCATCACTAACGTTCCACTAACCTCCCCGACAGATATCAACGCCAAGGTCACATCCGTAAAAATACCGCTCTTTTTAGCAACCGTATAAAAAGAATCTCCTCGCACCAGAGATAATCTTAGCTCCTCAAGTTTTTGTCGAATATAGCGGTTTTGAACACCCGCCTCATATAATTCGATACTCCTCACAAGCGTAATACCTGAACCAATCATTACCCCGACTATTTGTGAAAAACTGGCATTAAAACTCGCATAAAAAATAGAACCGATTAACGGCATCCCTAATATTTTTTGGTCAAACCAATAACGGAAGGCTCCCTGCCTTCGCAAAAGCACTCTGAAATACCAGCACAGCACCACTAGATAAAACAGAAGCCAAAGACCTTTGCGAGATAATAGATATTGCGACAATGCTAAAACCTTTTGAGTCATCACCGGAAGCTCAACACCTCCTGACTGATAGAGCATTTCAAATGTAGGCACTACCGCAATTAAGATAAAAAGCACCACCCCCATCGCAACGACGATAACCATAATGGGGTATATCAACGCTTTCTGAATAGATTTCAATGCCATCAGCCGTTGACGTTCAATCTCTCCTAAGTAGTGGAACATCACCGGTAGCTTTCCAGTCGTCTCTCCAACCGTAATTAAAGCCACATAAAGAGGTGAAAAAGAGCCCTTAAAGTCCGCTAAAGTTGAAGAGATTGATACCCCTGACTGCACTCCGCTACGCAACCTTTCCAAAAAAGAACGCAGAGACTGTTTTTTCGCAGAATTAATAAGAAGCTCTATTGCTGGAACAATAGAAACACCAGCAACTAACAACAGAGACATCTGCTCTGTAAAAAAGAGCCGATCTTCTCGCTTAAGACGAACTTTTGACGTCATACCCATTCCCCAAAATCAATAACAATAGTGACTTTGTTAAAAACTTGGGAAAACTACACATAACAACCCACTATATGGAAGAAACTCATCTTCTCTTAACGGGGCTATTTTTATAATATGTAAGACTTAGCGATCAATACGTTAAGCAGAAAAAAGCCCTAGCTTAAAAGCTAGGGCTTTTCTATATATGGTACCGACGCCCAGATTTGAACTGGGACGCAGTTACGCACTACCACCTCAAGGTAGCGTGTCTACCAATTCCACCACGCCGGCATTTCATCTTTATCAGCATACTTAATAAAGTTCCGCTGAATCAAGATGGACTATACTACAACCCTTTTCTAAACCTGACAAGTTTTTGTCAAAAAATAGATCACTTACCAGCAACCACCCTCTAACAGAAAAACGCTCCACCCACAAATAAGTATCCCCCCATAAACTCCTCAATCCCTATAAAATACCTGAAGAGACTTATCTTAACCTTACAATCTATAATTTTCACCCACCTCACACAGCCCCTTTCAAGCTCCCCTATTAGTAATACCCTCTAAAAAAACCGCTACGCTCTTCTCAGCCTTACTGCCCCCCTTAATTCTGACAAGTAGCGCACATTCATTAAAAAAGCAGAAAACAATAAAATTGAGCATCATCTTTCCTAGCCCCTAACTCTCCCTACAGATCAATATCTAAACCCCTCACCTACCTTAAAGAGCCTCACCACACCCCTCCCAAATACCCCACTTAAAATTTCCTCAGACAACTCCTCACCCGAATTCCACGAAGTATCGGTTAAATACCCCTATTTGTAAAAAAGCCGATATCCTAAAAAACTCAACAGCAAAAAATCAGAAAGCAAAAAGCCCTAGCTTATAAAGCTAGGGCTTTTCTATATATGGTACCGACGCCCAGATTTGAACTGGGACGCAGTTACGCACTACCACCTCAAGGTAGCGTGTCTACCAATTCCACCACGCCGGCATTTTTTTAACTAACTATGAATTAATTCGTCATGAATTAATTTGTAGTAGGTGCACCACCAATAACAGGAACTTCTTGCGTTGGTAATGAGTCGATCACACTTTTGCTAGCGGTAATCTTACCTGAATTAAACATCATTACAAGGCTTGTGATGAAAAATAGCACAACCATCCATTTTGTTAAACGCGCCAAGAAGTTCGCCTTACCTGCAGCACCGAAAACAGTACCCGAAGCGCCTTGCCCAAATGATGCGCCAATGCTTGCACCCTTACCTTGTTGTACTAACACAAGACCGATGATAATAAGACATACTACAATATGTAGAACATAAATTAGATTATCGAACATCTTCTCTACCTTATTTAAGATTATGCTAAAGCAATCTTTGTAAACCCTTCAGCTTCTAACGATGCGCCGCCCACAAGAGCCCCATCAATATTTTCTTTTGTAAAGAGTGAATCAACGTTTGAAGCATTTACGCTTCCCCCATAAACAACTCTCACAAGGTCGGATATATTATCATCGTAAGCACTTAAAGTACAGTGAATAAAATCATGAACCTGATCTGCTTCTTCAGGAGTTGCTGTCTTCCCTGTCCCAATTGCCCAAACAGGTTCATATGCAATCACAGCATCTTTAAAGGCCGAAATTCCCACTGCATCAATGACCGATGTTAACTGTGCTTTAATAACCTCTTCTGTACGGTCACTTTCACGCTCTTCTAACGTTTCCCCAACACATATCACCGGCGTTAATCCAGCATCCACCACAGCCTTCATCTTCTTTGCAACATCTGCATCTGTTTCACCATAAAGTGTGCGTCTCTCTGAATGTCCAATTAAAACATAATCACATCCAAAATCTTTCGCCATCGCTAAAGAGATTTCACCAGTAAATGCGCCCTTTGACTCTGGTGAAATATTTTGAATTCCTACTTTAATATTTGATCCCTCAACAATCGTGGCGACTTGCTGAATGTAGATTGCTGGAGGGAATACAACAACATCCGAAGTTGCGGCTTTAACCGTCTCAATAAGGGTATTTAATAATTCACGATTTTGAACCAATGAACCATTCATCTTCCAGTTTCCTGCAACAAAACGTTTTTTCTGTCCCATTCTATATATTTCCTTAAGCCAGGTATTATAAAAAAAATTCTAAATATTTGATCATTCAGTGCTAATAATTGCTATAATCGTACCTTATTTTCCTGAGCCTGCCTACTTTTGCAAAATTAATGGTATGGGTAGTAAGTTATCCGATTTTTCATTGAGTACAAGATTATGATCCCAAAACGTTTAAAGTCTTTTTTTTCCCGCGATCTGTCAATTGACCTTGGTACAGCAAACACCCTTATCTATATGCGTGGTCAAGGTATCGTTTTAAACGAGCCTTCCGTTGTTGCAATTGAAAGAGACCTAAGAACAGGTCGACCACGTTTATCGGCAGTAGGTCATGAAGCTAAACTCATGTTAGGCAGAACTCCGGACACAATCGAAACAACACGCCCGTTAAAAGATGGGGTGATTGCGGATCTTCCTAAAACAGAAATTATGCTTGAAAACTTCATTAACCAAGTTTTAAAGCGTAATATTCTCTTAGGTCGTCCTAATCCTCGAGTGATCGTCTGTGTCCCTTCCGGTGCAACGCACGTAGAACGCCGAGCTATTAAAGAAGCTGCTGAAAGTGCCGGCGCATTAGAGGCGAGATTAATTCCTGAGCCTATGGCTGCGGCACTAGGTGCCGGAATTCCCGTTCACGAAGCGACAGGATCAATGGTGCTAGATATTGGTGGCGGAACCTCGGAAGTCGCAGTGATCTCTCTAACCGGCATTGTCTATGCAAACTCTGTTCGTATTGGTGGGGATACTTTTGATGAAGCAATTATTAACTATGTCCGTCGTAACTATGGCATGCTCATCGGAGAGCCGACCGCTGAACGTATTAAACAAGATATCGGAACAGCATTCCCAACAGCTGAAGTTTTAGAGACACAAGTTCGCGGACGAAATTTAAGTGAGGGTTTACCACGAACATTCTCTCTCACTTCAAATGAGATCTTAGAAGCATTAATGGAACCTCTACAAGGTATCGTTAGTGCAGTTCAACTAGCGTTAGAATCAACGCCTCCTGAACTCGCAGCCGATATCTCTGAACGCGGAATCGTCATTACTGGCGGTGGTGCGCTCTTACGTAATATTGACCAATTAATCTCTGAAGAAACAGGTCTTGATGCAATTATTGCAGATGATCCTTTAACTTGCGTCGTAAGAGGTGGTGGTAAAGCCTTAGAACTCCAAGGAGTTTATGGTAGTAACGCTTTTGGTCTTGAATAATTTTCTCCATTCATCTCTAACTTTCACTCATTTTTAACGTTAAAGATCCATGGATAAGCAAAATAAAGGTCAAGAGCAATTTGATTTCCATAGCTTTGGGCTGAAGGGGAAGGCAGTTTTTTTCTGCCTTTTTTCGATTGCCTTAATGTTTTTGGACCACAGAACAGATCTCTTACGCCTCCCCAAATACTACTTAGAAGAAATCAGCCATCCTCTATCACTGATTGCTGAAACACCAAGTCGTACCTTTAATACGCTGCAAGATTGGTATACTGAAAAAGAAGCGTTACTACAACGGATCAAAACATTAGAAGAGAAAGAGCTCTACCTTGCTTATGAAACACAGCAAATGGCTGCCTTAACGGCTGAAAATAGACGATTAAGATTACTACTTCAATCATCATCAAAACTTGAACATACCACCATTATTGCTGAGCTGATCAATATCAACTCGGATCCTTATCGCCACATCGTTCTATTAAATCAAGGCGCAAGTCAAGGCGTCAAAGAGAATCTTCCAGTTCTCAACAACCTTGGAATTGTGGGCCAAACAGTCTCAGTCTCGCCCTCTTCAAGCAAGGTGATATTGCTAACTGACCCACACCACTCCTTACCGGTTGAGGTAAATCGCAACGGTATTCGGGGTATCGCCAATGGTAATGGTAAGCTCAATGAGATCGAAATTTCCAATATCGCTTTTGATGATGATGTTAAAGTCGGCGATCTTCTTGTTACCTCAGGTTTAGACGAGCGTTTTCCGCAAGGTTACCCTGTTGCAGTGATCAAGACTATCACGGTTGATTCTACGGGTTACTTTGCCAAAATCATTGCCACACCTACGGCAAAACTAGACCGTATCCGGGAAGTATTAATTTTATCTAATGGAGGGATGAATGAACTGGATTAAACGCACCCTCATTATTCTGATAACCTTTGGTGTCTCTATCGTCTTAGATACGATCTCTATGCCGGCATTCTTCGAAGCAATTCGCCCTAACTGGACGATCATGATGATGCTCTTTTGGAGTATCCGCTTACGCAGTGAGTTTAGTGTTGGCTCTGCCTGGTTAGCGGGATTACTACTGGATATTTCCAAATCATTTGTGTGGGGACTACATGGTTTTACGTTTGCCCTCATCTGCTATCTTATAAAACGTTACTATGCACGCGTTAAGGCGCTAACGCTCCCTGAGCAAACCATTTTAATCCCGATTGTTTTTGCAGCACAATCTCTTATCACTATTTGGATTAATGGAATTCTTGGTAACTCTACCCCAAGCTTCACACACTGGATGATGCCGATTATTGTCTCCAGTCTTTTCTGGCCAATCTTGAACATCATTCTTAACGAAGTTTGTGAAATCTTTGGTATCACTGATAAAAAGTAGAAGGGTGAACAAAGATGTTAGAAAAACCACAGAAAAAACAAAACACTCCCAACAATCTCTTTTTAGGACGCTCTCTGATTGGGGCGTTCTTGATTTTAGTGGGATTAATCTTTCTCATTGTCAGACTCTTTCATCTTCAAGTTATCGAACACGAACTTTACACAACCAGATCTAATGATAATCGAATAAAACTGCTGCCCTTACCCCCCACTCGCGGCCAAATTTTTGATCGCAATGGCGAAATTCTTGCCACCAACGTTCCTGTGTACAATCTAGAAATTATTCGTCAAGATCTGACGAAGCCCTTAGAGGAGATACTCGAAGAGATTCATCAACTAATCCCTATCTCTGAAGATGAACTAAACCGCTTTGAACGCGCCTATCGCCGTGCAAATCGTCAAGAAAGCGTTGTCTTAAAAAAGGGGCTTAACGAAGATGAGTCAGCGCAAATCGCGATCAACCTTCATAAATTAAATGGAGTCCACCTCAAAGCGAATCTCGTGCGCATCTATCCCTACAAAAACAGAGCTGTGCATGCAATAGGGTATGTGGGACGTGTTGATACTCGAGATATCCGTGAGATCACAGAACAAGGATTAGAACACGAATATAGCGGCATTACCCACATCGGAAAACGAGGGGCTGAAAAGAGCTTTGAAAACATTCTTCGAGGAACAATGGGATTTGAAACTGTTGAAGCAAGCTCTTCAGGAAGAACCGTCCGCAAAATTAATGAGGTTCCGCCTATTCCTGGAAAAAATATCTACCTAACATTAGATCTTCGTCTACAAATTCTCGCCGAAGAAGCGCTAGAAGATTATGATGGCGCTATTGTGGCACTAGATCCACAAAGTGGCGATATCTTAGCGTTTGTCTCAAAACCGACTTATGATCCTAATCTTTTTGTCGATGGCATCACCCACAAAGATTTCAATGAACTCAATACGGATCCTTCAACCCCATTTTTAAATCGCGTGATGCAAGGGCTCTATCCGCCTGGCTCTGTCATTAAGCCCCAAATCGGATTAGCAGGACTTGAAAATGACTTCATCACAGAAAAAACAATTATCAACTGTAAAGGTTATTTCTCTGTTCCCGGCAATAATCACCGCTTCCGAGATATGGGATACTATGGTCCATCTGATCTTCGCAAAGCCTTAGAACGCTCTTGCGATGTCTACTTTTACGAGCTTGCCTATAATATGGGAGTCACAACAATGACGGACTTCTTAAAACCCTTCGCCTTAGGCAGTAAGACAAATATCGATCTTATCGGCGAATCAACTGGAGTTGCGCCAACCCCTGAATATAAACGTCAACGCTTCAAGCAGCCTTGGTACACCGGTGACACGATTACCGCGGGAATAGGCCAAAGCTACTGGTTAACAACGCCTCTTCAAATTGCGCAATCCACTGCGATCGTTGGAATGCGTGGAGAGGCTTTTGAACCACATATCTTAAGCGCTACAGCCATGCCGCCTTCTAACCAGAAAGAATTTGTCACGCCATCCCCTATCGCACCCATCAACCTTAAAGATGATCGCTATTGGGATGCTGCCATTGATGGTATGGTTGCCGTTGTTCATGGTGCAAGAGGGACAGCAAGAACCACTAAATCAAGCGATTATATTACGGCCGGAAAAACAGGAACAGCACAGGTCAAAACGATTGCGCAAGGTGCAAAATATGATGCTAAAAACCTCGATAGACGCCATCATGACCATGCTTGGTATGTTGCTTTTGCCCCTGCAGAAGCCCCTAAAATAGCTATCGCAGTGATTGTCGAAAATGGCGGATCAGGATCTCGTGTAGCGGCGCCTATCGCGAAAAAAGTCTATGATGCTTGGCTGAAAGATTTTGACACCCCTTTTGCAAAAGAGACTTTAGCACGCGTCAAAGCGCAAGAGTCATCATTACTAATAGATAACGATGAACAACAACTTCCAGAACTACAATTAGAGTCGATGCCATTTTTAGAGGAGTCGTCTCCCACAGAAGAAAAACCTAACAATAACTCCTCACCCTCCCTTAAAAGTTTAATGAATATTCGCCTTGGTTCAGATCAATCTAAAAAAGAGCGAATCATCAATGGTTCAACCATAAGGATTCAACATGAGATATGAAGAGCTATATCATACTGAAGAGGTGAAACCTAAAGGTCTCCTGGCATTTTTTCATCTCGACACAGTCCTCACATTTTTAATCTTCATGCTGACGCTATTTAGCCTACTAGTCCTTTATAGCGCATCAAATCACAATATGGATTATGTGATGTCCCAAGCCATGAAAATCGGGGGAGGCTTTATCATTATGATCATCATCGCTTTTATTCCCCCCGATCGAATAAAACAGTTAACGCCCCTCTTCTATCTCTTTGCGCTCTTACTTTTGCTCGCCGTCGTCTTTATCGGCGTAGAAGCCAAAGGAGCCAATCGTTGGATAGATCTCAAGTTTATGCGCTTTCAGCCATCTGAGTTAGCAAAGCTTACCGTTCCCATGATGCTAGCCTACTACCTGCATAAAACTAACATCCCGCCAACATTTGTCAATGTGGTGGGTTCACTGATGATTATGGGAATCCCTTTTGCATTAATTTTTATGCAACCCGATCTTGGTACAGCCATCATTATTCTCTTTTCAGGGGTTGTCGTGCTCTTTCTAGGGGGGATTCAATGGCGCTATATCATCAGTGCTATCATCATTATTGCCGTCGCGATTCCTTCCATGTGGTTCTTTGGACTAAAGAGCTACCAAAAAGATCGAATTATCACTTTTTTAAACCCTGAACTCGACCCTCTCGGCAAAGGCTATCAGATTATCCAGTCAAAAATCGCCATCGGCTCAGGTGGAATTTACGGCAAAGGATGGCAAAATAGTACACAGGTTTCACTCCAATTTTTACCAGAAGCGACGACTGACTTCATCTATGCCATTATTGGTGAAGAGTTTGGATTAATCGGTACATCGTTACTGATTATCGGTTACTTATTAATTATTTGGCGTGGTCTTTACATTTCGCTCAATGCACGAGATAGTTACTTTCAACTAGTCGGCGGCGCAATTAGTCTGGTATTCTTTTTCTATGTATTTGTGAATACTGGCATGGTAAGTGGCATCTTACCCGTTGTCGGCGTTCCCCTTCCCTTTGTGAGTTATGGAGGTACTGCAATCATTACGCTCTTCATCTCCTTTGGGATATTAATGAACATCTATTCACACCCAGCGTCAATCACTAAAAGGATTCAATAAATGAGATTACGATTTTTAACCCTAGGTCTTATTAGCGCACTGACGATGAATGCTTGCGCATCAAATATTTCAAGCCAAAGCAATCTCGCTGCATCACAAGCTTCAGAACCCGCTCGAGTACAACAAGCCGCGTCAGTCGCAGCTAAACCTACGGCTAAAGTAGACCCTAGCACCCAAGCTGAACGAACCGGTCTAGCTGAGCGCTCGGATGTTCAGGCTTTTATTGCCAAAACCAGCCGTGAACAGAACCTTGACCCTCAATGGATGACCGACGTTCTCAATCACACCAAATTACAACCTAAAATTGTAGAGGCCATGAACCGCCCTGCAGAAGGTGTGATGAATTGGGGGAAATATCGTCCCATCTTTATGACAGACAAACGAATTAACGATGGTATTAAGTTCTACAACCAATATAAAAATGACTTCATTCGAGCAGAAGAGATATATGGTGTCGATCGCTTTGTGATTGCGGCAATCATTGGCGTTGAAACAGGTTATGGCCAAAACCGTGGATCATGGAAAGTCGTTGATGCACTATCAACCCTCGCCTTTGATTACCCAAGACGTGCGGCATTCTTCTCAAGCGAATTATCGAGTTTCTTTAAGATCCTTAATGAAAATGGAGGAGATCCCTTCAGTTACAAAGGGTCTTACGCCGGTGCTATGGGGTACCCACAATTCATGCCATCGAGCTATTTAGCATATGCCGTTGACTTTGACGGAGATGGAAAGCGAGACCTTTGGAATAACCCTGTCGATGCCATTGGCTCAGTAGGAAATTACCTCATGAAAGCAGGCTGGATTCGTGGCGCTAAAATTGCAGAACAGGTCTCAGTAAGCAGTAGTAACAATGCCTATCAAGGACTCAAACAAACTGGCCGCTTAACACCGCCTAAAGAGACAGTTGCACAGCTCAAAAATGCGGGCGTAATTACCAATGCCGACCCTTCAGCAAAAGTAACACTCTTTGAGTTTGAAGTCACCAGCAATCCCAAGGTCGATGAGTGGTGGATTGGATACCGCAACTTCTACGCCATTACCCGCTACAATAGCTCAAAACTTTACGCATTAGCCGTATTCCAAGTATCAGAGGCCATTAAAAAAGGAGTACGTTAATGGAAGTGAAGGTCACTAAAAAACTTCTCATCTGCACGCTTGCGATCTTTATGATTGCAAGCTGCTCAAGCACGGGAGGGAAAAAAGCTCGCTTTAATGGCAAAGGCGCAGTGCCGCAAGATTTACCCTTAAGCCAATCAGGAAACCCAGCAAGCTATGTCGTTTTTGGTAAAACCTACCACCTACTTCCAACAACAAAAGGTTACAAGGAGAAAGGGATGGCTTCTTGGTATGGGGATAAGTTCCATGGAAAACCTACCTCAAGCGGTGCCGCTTATGATATGCACGCTTATACGGCTGCTCACAAAACATTACCGATCCCAAGTTTTGTAACTGTCACTAACACAGAGACCCATAAATCCATTACGGTGATGGTTAATGACCGTGGTCCTTTTGTAAAGGGACGAGTGATAGACCTCTCTTATGCCGCAGCAAAAGAGTTAGATGTTGTTCAAAAGGGAACTGCGCCGGTAATTGTTGAAGCGATTGGTCCTCATCAATATTTAGACCCAAACAAAAAACCTCGCAACAACCCCAAAACAGTTGCGAAGTCAGCCACTCAAGCGAGTGCCATCGCAGCATCTCAACCCCGTGAAAACAGCTCTGTACCAAGAGAGAATATCACTATCGTGGAACAGCAATATTTTGATCAGGCCCCGACTAGCCAAGAATTTATTAACTCTAGTTATGCCAATCAAACACAATCTCCAAGTGCCAATAATCACCAGGCAGCGGCTTACCACATACAACTAGGATCATTTGGAAGTGAGCAAAATGCTCGCAGCTTCCAACAAAATATGGCAAATAGACTGCAACAACCAACCCAAGTCAAGTATGATAAGGGATTGTATCGGGTCTATACTGGTCATTATAATAGTCGTGAAGAAGCAGGGAATGCAGCATTTTCACTACCTGTATCTACAACCATTATCCATTTCTAAAGATGAAAAATATTATGTTTAAAAAGCTTTTCACAATCTGTGCGGTAGCAGTGACCTCTGTTTCACTCTCATTTGCACAAACCTCCAATTCAACGCTTCAGTTGCCTGAATATGCCGTAAAATCCTGGATTATTATGGATTATGAGACAGGTGCAATCTTGGCAGAAGAAAATAGCAAGGTACTTCTTGAGCCTGCAAGTATCACGAAAGTGATGACTGATTACGTGGTGGCCGATGCCCTTAACAAAGGCACAATTCACTCTAGTGATAAAGTTTTAGTCTCTTCAAAAGCAAGAAGCATGGGTGGTTCTCGCATGTTTTTAGAAGAAGGGACCCTTGTCTCTGTGAATGATTTATTGCAAGGACTCATTATTCAGTCTGGTAATGATGCAGCAGTAGCACTCGCAGAACACCTCACATTTTCAGAAGAATCCTTTGCTGCCAAAATGAATGATGCAGCAGCGGAATTAGGCATGAAAGATAGTCACTTTAAAAATGCCAGTGGTCTTCCTGATCCTGAGCATGTCACTACAGCCTATGATTTAGCAATATTATCACGGGCTCTGATAAAAAACTTCCCAGAACACTATAAGTTCTATTCTCAAAAGAGCTTTACATGGAATAACATCAAACAAAATAACCGCAACACCCTACTTTGGGAAGATGCCTCTGTTGATGGTATTAAAACAGGACACACCGATCGAGCAGGTTATAACCTCGCCTCAAGCGCAGAACGTAACGGCTTTCGTATTATTGTTGTTGTAATGGGAGCAAATAGCGAAGCCTATCGTCAACGCGTATCTCGCGAGTTGATTAATTTTGCTTTCCAAAATTTTGATCGCAAAAAAATCTACGATGCCAATGAAGTGATTGCTCGCGCTAATATCCTACATGGTATTGATAAAACTGTTCCTGTTGGCGTTAGTGAAAGTATTACTGCAACACTTCCCCGCGTTCAATATGACAATCTCAAAGCACAAATCCAAGTTAATAGTGGTTTAGAAGCTCCTGTACAAAAGGGAGAGCAAGTCGGTAACCTAGAGTTTTATATCGACAATCATCTACTTTACAGCTTCCCCGTTGTCGCTTTGAAAGATGTTGAGAAAACCGGAGTTTTCCAACGCCTTTGGGAGAGTTTTCTAGGCAAACTTAACAATAAAATCAATAAGTTTAAAGAAGCGCTTTAAATTTAGGCAACTTTTTGTAGTATTTTTGTAGTTTATTCGTTATCATACTTCCCACGTAAACAGTGTGTGTTTATTTTTTGATTAAATTTTTAGGAAACGAGAGACATGTCACAACAGATTATTGATGATCTTAAAGCACAAGGTATCACCGCAACAGAAATCTTATATAACCCAAGCTATGATGTTCTTTTTGAAGAAGAGACAAAACCAGGCCTCGAAGGTTTTGACAAGGGTACAGTTACAACTCTTGGCGCTGTAGGCGTAGATACTGGAATCTATACAGGTCGTTCTCCTAAAGATAAATACATCGTTCGCGACGAAACCACAAAAGATACAGTATGGTGGGCGGATTCAGGTAAAGGTAAAAACGATAATAAAGCCATCACACAAGAAGTGTGGACTGAACTTAAAGACCTCGTTTTAACACAATTATCAAACAAACGTCTTTTCGTGATCGACGGTTTCTGTGGGGCTAACGCTGAAACTCGTTTAGCGGTTCGTTTCGTTACAGAAGTTGCATGGCAAGCACACTTTGTTAAAAATATGTTTATTCGCCCAACAGAAGAAGAGCTTAAAAACTTCAAGCCAGACTTCACTGTATTAAATGGTGCGAAAACATCTAACAAAAACTACAAAGAGATGGGTTTAAACTCAGAAACTTTCGTAGCATTCAACTTAACTGAAAACATGCAGTTAATCGGTGGTACATGGTACGGCGGTGAGATGAAGAAAGGTCTCTTCTCCGTTATGAACTATCTCTTACCACTTAAAGGCATTGCATCAATGCACTGCTCTGCAAACGTCGGTAAAGATGGCGAAACAGCAATTTTCTTTGGTCTCTCAGGAACAGGTAAAACGACTCTTTCAACAGATCCAAATCGCCAGTTAATCGGTGATGATGAGCACGGTTGGGATGATGATGGCGTCTTCAACTTCGAAGGCGGTTGCTATGCAAAAACAATCAACCTTTCACAAGAACAAGAGCCAGAAATCTACGGCGCAATCCGTCGTGATGCACTTCTTGAAAACGTGGTTATCAAAGAAGATGGTACCGTTGACTTTAATGATGGTTCAAAAACTGAAAACACACGTGTTTCATACCCAATCTACCATATCGATAACATCGTAGAGCCTATCTCTAAAGCAGGTCCTGCGAAAAAAGTGATCTTCTTAACAGCTGATGCATTCGGTGTTATTCCTCCTGTGTCTAAATTGACACCAGAGCAGATGCAATACTACTTCCTCTCAGGTTTCACATCGAAACTTGCAGGTACTGAGCGTGGTATTACTGAACCTACACCAACATTCTCAGCATGTTTCGGCGCAGCATTCTTGCTTCTCCACCCAACACAATATGCTGAAGTACTTGTTAAGCGCATGCAAGAGTCAGGTGCAACAGCATACCTTGTCAACACAGGCTGGAACGGTACAGGTAAACGTATCTCATTAAAAGATACGCGTAACATCATCAACGCAATTTTAAGCGGTGATATCGATAAAGAAGAGACAGAAATTGTTCCAATCTTCAATCTTGAAGTGCCAAAAGCAATCGCAAACGTTGATGGTTCAATCTTAGACCCACGCTCAACTTATGCTGATGCTGCTGAGTGGACAGAGAAAGCAGAGAAACTTGCTGACCTCTTCAATGATAACTTCGATAAATACACAGACACTGAATTAGGTGCTGAACTTGCAAAAGTTGGTCCTAAGAAGTAACCCAATCAGGGTTCTAGCGAGATCTAGAAACTGATTTTGAAGTAAGTAATGATTAAAAGCCCGAGAGTTTACCTCCGGGCTCTTTTTTTGTCATCATATTGCTTTAAAGTCCCTTACAACAGATCATTGAATCGCTGATATAGGTTCAGTAATAGGCTTCTTATTCTGGTAATATTACTTTCACTCCTAACTGATCTATAAATGCGGCAAGCCATGCAGGATGTGCGGGCCATGCCGGCGCAGTAATAATATGTCCCGAGATCTTGACTCCATCAATGGAGACTTCAGCATACTGTGCGCCTGCTAATGTTACTTCAGGACGACACGCAGGATAAGCACTCACCTGATGACCTTCAAGAATACCACTAGCAGCCAAAATCTGTGGACCATGGCACACCGCTGCAATCGGTTTTTTCGCCTGATCAAACTCCCGAACAATCTCTAGAACTCTCTCATTCAAACGTAGATATTCCGGCGCTCTGCCACCAGGGATCACTAACCCCACATACTCATCAACATTCACTTCCTCAAAATTATAAGTTAAGGCAAAATGATGCCCCGGCTTTTCACTATAAGTTTGAGCACCTTCAAAGTCATGGATTGCCGTCAATACGGTCTCCCCTGCCTTTTTCTCCGGACAAACAGCATCTACTTCAAATCCCAACATTTTCAAGGATTGAAAAGGTACCATAATCTCGTAATCCTCAACATAGTCCCCTGCTAATAATAAAATCTTTTTAACTCCCATCTCGCCTCTCCTTATACTCTATGGTTTTTCATTCAAGCATCATCAATTAATATGATCCATGATGACATTGTCACCTTTTTAACATAGCAAAGAGATATCTCAGCGTCATGATATATCATCAATTTAACAAAACTTTTTAAGACTTCCCGCCATTCCTTCAAGGAAAAGTAGGTAAAAAACTTTAGAATCCTATTGCCTTTAATTCACAATAAAAATTCCCTCTTGGAGCTCTTACTCAATTTAGCGTTTTTAAAGATTGATTTTCTAAGGGCTTAATCTTAATCGAATAGGGGATACAGCTCTCTTACTTAAGAAAGAACTGATACTCTAAGAATCGTCAAAACAAAGATGCTTCCCATGTTTGATCATGATCTGTTTTGAATGCCCCTAAACCTCCTTTTAAAGCTTAAATTAAAAACCTCGCACAAACTTATAGGATTTATGCGAGGTCAATCGAGAGCTATTAATGATTTTTTTGCCTCTCGTTTCTTTCTCTTATCGTTTATGACTTATTGCTTATCACCTTTTTCGATAATCAAACTTTTTCTAAAGGCTTTACATCCAGTAAGTAATATAGCAATCGTTAGTCCACCAGCAATCAAATTCATGATAGAGATAGATTGACCGACTAAGAGTGGAGAACCTAATATTTTGTCCGTAATTAATGCTACGGCACTTGTTCCAAGCCCTAAGCCGACAAGGTTAGATACCAGTAAAAATAATGCTGTAACTTGTGCTCGTAACTGATTCGGCGCTAATACCTGAATAGCGGCAGCGGAAGTGACTAAAGGGAATGATGCAAAGAACATCGCAATGGTTAAGATCGTTAGAGATAACCATAAACTATCTACCATAGTGAATAATACTGCAGGGATAACCAGCCCTACCGCACCAATCACTCCTGCTCGCATCGCGGCATCAGTATAGCCTTTGCCATTCAGCCAATCTACTAACCAGCCTCCAAAAAAGACTCCAGCTGTATTTGATAGCAACAAAATAATTCCAAGATAATAGCCCGTTTCACTTGGTGTTAATCCAAAATGTCTCATATAAAAGGCAGGAGACCACCCCATAAGACTATAAAGCACCATGGCATAAAAAGAGAATCCAATAAAATGATGGGAAATAGTCTTTTTGTGCGTATAGATAAAACTTAACGTATCTTTAAAGGTGGATTTAACCACAGCCCCATCACTATCAAGCTTTAATCCTTTTCTTTTAGGATCTTTAATTGTTAAGTACATTAATAAAGCCAGAAATACTCCCGGCAAGCCCACCAAAATAAAGGTCATTTGCCAAGGTCTTAATTCTCCCAATACAGGAATAATAATAGTATCCAGCTCTTTTACAAGGCTAATAACATATCCCCCAATTAAGAAAGCAACACCGCCACCAATAAATGCGCCTAAAGAGTAGATTCCTACAGCTCTCCCGAGCTTTTTCTTAGGGAACATATCTGCTGACATTGAGTAAAATGCCGGCGATAACGCGGCCTCTCCGACGCCAACACCCATTCTCGATAAAAATAATTGGAAGAAGTTTTTACTCATCCCACAAGCCATTGTTGCAACACTCCAAAACACAACGCCAATCGCCATGATTTTAGAACGAGAGTGCCTATCTGCCAATATGGCAATAGGTGCTCCCATAAAGGCATAAAAGAGTGAAAATGCGAGTCCGCTTAACAAACTAAATTGTGTATCACTCAATGCTAAGTCCTGCTTAATGGGCTCAATCATTAGAGATATGATCTGCCGGTCTACAAATGACAATATATAGGCCAACATACAGATAAAAACAACATACCATTCATAGGTATACCGCTTTTCTCCAATTGTTTTAACATGTAATAATTCAGGGGTTATATCCCCTATCTCCGGCATAGCTGCTGTTCTGTTACTCATAGATTGTTAT
>JASLEF010000201.1 GCA_030151245.1 Ignatzschineria sp.
GGAGATTGATGCGCCAATAGATCGAGTGAGACAAGAAACGAAAGTGATGATGCATCGTATTTCTTGCGAGCATGATATCGCCATTAAGCGCTTAGAAAATGAACGAGATCGGTCAAGATTACTGTTTTCGGCATATCTTAAAGAGCAAGAAAGAGCGCTCTATTTTCCAGAGCCATCATGATCACAAATTTGTTGAAGCAGTTTTATGATGGGGTTTTCTTTATCATGATTTTTTGAATGAAATGAATTGGAGGAGCAACAAATATGAGTGTCACGATTACTCAACATGCAATGCAGAGAATGATGGAGCGAGGTATTAATGAACATGGGCTTAAAACAGTATTAGCATTTGGTCGTAAATGTTATACGAAAGGAGCTGTCTACTATGCTGTCGGAAGAAAAGAGGTTCGTAAATATGGTGAACAAGAGCCTTTGTTAAAGCGTTTAGAAGGGATTCAAGTCGTCACTTCTGTGGAAGATCACGTCTATCGGATTTTAACGGTATTTAAGAATCATTGTTTTAAAAGTTTACGGAAGTAGAACTCTGGAATTTTAATGTTATTATTAAAATTTACATTATTTTATACTAATCATTATTTCAAATAAAAGTTATTGATAATTGTTTTTATTGCCGTAGCATTGTTAATTAAATTGAATAAAAAAGAGAAGAGACGATGAGAAAATTTGATGTGCATGTGTGTACGATTTCTGGAGAATTAACTCCTAATTATATTCCTGTAATGCATGAAAATTTTATGCCAAAAGAGCTTGTTCTACTCGCTAGTTATGAAATGAAACAGGAGGTCGAACGTTTTAGTCAAGTGATCAAATCAAGTCATCCACATATCAGGATTCAAGTTATTGATATTGAGGATATTTATAATATGAGAGCTCTCAAAGATAAAGTTGATTCTTATATTAAACAGTATATTGAAATGAATGACGATGCAGAAAAGCAAATTGTTTTAAATGCAACAGGCGGCACTAAGTTAATGTCGTTTGAATTATTATCGTTATTTAATAGTTGGGGATTGGATTCCTTTTATTTCAAAATTGAAAATAGTGAGATTTTGTATCTGAATGCAAATGAGAGTGAAGAGGAGAAAGCCTCTTCAGTAATATTGATACCCCAAAGATTAAATTTGCCAGATTACATTAAGCTTCATGGTCATGAAGTTGTAGGATCACAAAAGTATATGACAAGCCTGAAGAAGAAGACGTTATTAGATGAATTGATTGTGTATCCTAATCGTTATCAGGCTGATTTATCGCAATTGAATTATGAAATTAATAAAGTTTCAGAGTCAATATTAAGAATCCCTTTAACTAATACAACCATGCCTGTGGTGGGAGAGTTTATAAAAGCTGGGTATTGTTACTTGGAAGGGAAAACCTTAGTATTTGCGACAAAAGAAGATAAAGCCTTTGTTAGAGGCGGTTGGTTTGAGGATTATGTTTATAGCATTGTTAGTGAGTTAGATGCTATTCAAGCATTAGAATTAAATGTGCAAATTAAAAGCACCGAAGAGAATGTTCATAAACCTAATGAATTAGATGTTAGCTTTATGAGAAATAATCGCTTATATGTGATTGAGTGTAAGTCTGCTAATTATGAAGGGCTGGCTCGAAAAAGTGGAGTAGATAGTTTAAATAAGCTACAAACTTTTAACAATTTAGGGGGACGATCTACCAAGCTTGCCTTTGTCTCTTATTTTCCGGTTTCTGCAGATATGCGGGATAGAGCCAGAGGGCATAACATTGAAGTAATAGATGGGAATAATGTTCGAGGCTTAAAAAAGTTATTAGATAAATGGAGTCATGATGAATAAAAAAATCTTAGTAGCAGTCACAGGCTCAACCCCTCAAATTTTAACGGAAACAATTTATGCACTTTATAAAGAAAAAAACTGGGTGCCTGAAGAAGTACATGTATTGACTACAATGCATGGTGAGAAACAGATCATTGAGAATCTCTTTGATCGTGGAATTTTTGCAAAGTTGTGCCAAGAGTATAATCTTGGCGAGATTCATTTTGATAGAGATTCAATACAAGTGATACGAAATGCAGAAGGCCATAAAATCTCAGATATTAAAACGGTGGAAGAGAATGATTTGGCTGCCAATATGATTGTGCACTTTATCCATAATTTGTGCCAAAATTCGAATAATGAAATTCATGTTTCACTGGCTGGCGGTCGCAAGTCTATGGGGTTTTATATTGGCTATGCGCTTTCACTGTTCGGTCGAGCACAAGATTCTATGTCCCATATTTTAGTGGATGAAAAATATGAGTTTTCTAAAGATTTTTTTTACCCAAGCAAAGATAGTGAAGAAGAGCAAAAAGCTGTGTGGCTCGCTGATATTCCTTTTGTAAGAATGGGGGTTGGCTATTCACCATCGAAACTTGCTGATGATCAGAGCTATCAACAAGCAGTAACATTAACGCAAACAGCGGTTTCTGATTTTAAAATCACATTAAATATTCCAGAATCGACTTTAGATTGTAGCGGATTCGCGACGATTAAATTACAACCTAATGAACTAAGCATTTACCAGTTGATGATTGAGCTTGCGAAGAAAGGTGAAGTTTTCTCGGTTCATTATGAAATTTCTAATAGTTGTGATTGGGAAGAGTTCAGTGATGATTATTTGGCGCTACAGAAAAAATATGGCCGAGAAAATGATGATTTTACAGAGATGGATAAGAAGAAAATTCTGCAAAAAGTTCGAGAGTGTTCATCAAAACTTAAAAAGCAGTTAGAAGATAATAATTTAGGGCCATATACAGATAACTTTGGCATCCTGAGTAATAAAGGAAAGTCTTATCAGTTATCTATTAAGCCCGAAAACATTACGATTATTGAATAGGAAGTTGTTATGAGAATTAGAACAATAGATCCCTCTTTAGATCAATATAAAGAAGAAATATCTGAGAAAATAACATCTTCTCGAGAAACATGGCACAAGCTTGAATGCAGGCTTATCACGCCGCTGTACGGTGGGGGTGTTGAATCCTCAACGATTGATGAAAAGATGCCTA
>JASLEF010000227.1 GCA_030151245.1 Ignatzschineria sp.
TTTAAATTTGTAACGGAGGGGATTAACTTCCTGTTGTGGCTGTGACGATTTGTGGGAAGATCGGGAGCATTAAGTAGAGTTTAATGACGATCACATTCACAAGGTCAATAAAGAAGGCTCCCACCATGGGGACGACTAGGAAAGCTTTTGGTGATGGACCAAAACGCTCAGTCACTGCTTGCATATTGGCAATCGCTGTAGGGGTTGCACCTAATCCAAATCCACAATGACCTGCGGCAAAAACAGCACCATCTTGGCCTCTACCCATGACATTGTAAGTTACAAAAATTGCATAAAGCGCCATGAAACACGCTTGAACAGCAAGAATGATAATCATTGGAACCGCTAGTGATTTAAGTTCCCAAAGTTTCAGACTCATCAAAGCCATAGCTAAGAAGAGCGATAAACTGACGTTACCGACAATAGATACAGAGCGTTCAAAAATAATCTGCTTGCTAATAAGCGATAAGGTATTGTTAATGATAACGCCGACAAATAGAACACAAACAAACGTTGGGAGAGCAAATTTCGTTGCGCTTAAAGCTTCTGAAATAATCGTTCCAAGTGTGATTGAAATTAAAATCATCGTGATCGTTTCAAGAAGTGCCGTTGAGGTGATACGGCGACTTCTACGGGGTTGCTCAAAAGCTGTGATGTTATCAGATGCTTCTTCTGGTTTCTCATTTAAAACCGAATTATCAAGTTCTGGTTGACGTTTACGAAGTAAGAAGCGAGCAACAGGACCACCGACTAAGCCACCTAGTACTAAACCGAATGTTGCACAAGCCATTGCGAGTTCTGTAGCGTTGGCAAAGCCATATTGTTTAGAGAAGACATCTCCCCACGCTGCTCCAGTTCCATGACCCCCTGCAAGCGTAATGGAACCTGCTAATAATCCCATTAATGGGTCTAGCCCTAGGGCTGATGCAAGTCCAACACCAACACCATTTTGAATAATTAAGAAAACGACGACGACTAAGAGGAAGATCACTAATGATAAACCCCCAGAAAGAAGACTTCTGAAGTTTGCGTTAAGCCCGATTGTTGCAAAGAACATGAGCATTAAAGGGGTTTGTAAAACAGTATCAAACTTGATCTCAAAGTTAAAATAACTTTTAAGAATTAAAATAGTGAAGGCGACGAGTAAACCACCAGCAACGGGACTTGGAATAGTGAACTTGTCTAATGCTGGGATTTTTGCCACAACAATACGGCCAAGAAGAAGGGTTAAACAGGCCATGACCATGGTGCCGTAGACATCGAACGATATCATGTTTGAGCTTATCATTAGGTGACTCCTATAAATTTACATTGTATAAAATTTTTAATATCCTGCTTTATTAGCTAATCAAGAAGTATTGTAAAGCGACATCTTGTAAATGTGCTTCAGTCCTATTCTTATTTAGGTCAATAACGATAAAAAACTATAAAAGCACGGCATTTCCCCACTATTTTCGCCCTAGAATCATCAGGAAGATCCTGGTTGAGTGATTCTATAATAGAGGGTGATCTGCTATACTCATTTATCTAAAACTTTGTTCGAAATTCACCAAAGGCTGGCATTCATGATGAAAAAAATCTTAAAAATGACTCTCCCCTTACTGATCGCACTATTTCCTTTGGGAACCCTTGCAGATCAGCGGTTTGTCATTGATTACTTCAAGAATTTTCAGACGCTAGAGGCAAACTTCACACAAGAGATTATCACTAAAGATCGTGAAGACACAACTTCTGGACAGTTATTTATTGAAAAAGAATCGCTCGCGAAAGGGATAGGGAATGGTGCGGATGTCAGTGGTAAACAGGGACAAAATCGCGCAACAGGACCTAAGTTTTTATTTGATTATACAAAGCCTTATCACCAAATATTGGTGAGTAATGGTTCACAATTTTGGTTTTACGATGTGGACTTAATGCAGGTGATTATTAAACCGGTAAAAGATGTGATTAATAATCCTGTTTTACAAATTTTATTAAGTGATCAAGCGCTCAATGAAAATTTTGAAATCAAAACGGTCCGTGATCGTCGGGAATATCTGTTAACGCCTAAGGTTCAAGATAGTGAAATGCAGATTACGGACATTCAAGTAATTTTTGCCAATCGCAAGATCTACTCTTTTAAAGTGGAAGATGTGACGGGACAGACGATCTCTTTTGTTATGAAACGTGTGACAGAAAATAGAGAGATTGATCCAACAAAGTTTGAATTTATCATTCCGAAAGATGTGGATGTCATTGATGAGACGAAGTAATGAATGATCTGTTTGACAATCTGCTTGAAGAGACAAATTTAAAGTTTTCACCTTTAGCTGATTTAGCCCGCCCAAAACAATTGCGTGATGTAGTTGGGCAAAAGCATCTTTTAGGTGAGGGGAAACCGCTTTATGAAGCGTTTAAAGGCGGCGTTCCTCATTCGATGATCTTTTGGGGACCGCCCGGCGTTGGCAAGACGACAATCGCGAATTTGGTCGCTCAAGCATTTGATGCCGAGTTTATCGCGCTTTCAGCTGTATTTTCTGGGGTAAAAGAGATTCGAGAAGCCATTAAAGAGGCCGAAGGTTATCGTCTACAAGGGCGAAGAACGATCCTTTTTATTGATGAAATTCATCGTTTCAATAAAGGACAGCAAGATGCTTTATTGCCCTTTGTGGAATCTGGATTAGTGACATTCATTGGGGCAACGACCGAAAATCCCTCTTTCGAGATTAACCAAGCCTTACTTTCACGAGCCTTTGTCTATGTTTTAGAGCCGTTAGATGATGCCGCTATTTCTGAGCTCATTGATCGTGCTTTAGCGCGTTATTATCCGGAATATTCGATTGAAATGTCAGGGCGAGAGCTGCTCATTCAATTTGCCGGTGGTGATGGACGGAGATCTTTGAATTTGCTGCAGCAATTATTAACGATTGCGAAAAGTCATGATGAGAAAGTCATTACACAGGCGTTGGTTGAGAAGACTTTAACGAGTCAACCTAAGAAGTTTGATAAGGGCGGGGATTATTTCTATGATCAGATCTCAGCATTACATAAATCGATTCGAGGCTCAGATCCAGATGCTGCGCTTTACTGGTTCTCGTTGATGATGGAGAGTGGTGTCGACCCTCGTTATTTGGGACGTAGAATTCTCATGATCGCTTGGGAAGATGTTGGGCTTGCTGATCCACGTGGAACACAAATTGCCACAGATGCACTGACAACTTATGAAAGATTAGGTAGCCCCGAAGGAGATTTAGCCTTAGCGCAAGCGGTCATTTATCTCTCCTGTGCGGCAAAATCAAATGCGGGTTATTTAGCGGCAAAAGCAGCACGACAATTTGCCGCCGGCGATCAAACGCGTCCTGTGCCCTTACATTTACGAAATGCGCCGACAAAACTGATGGCGGAATTAGGTCACGGAAAACATTATCGCTATGCCCATGATGAACCCGGCGCTTATGCTGCGGGCGAGTACTATTTCCCTGAAGGGCTGCCAGAAATGAAATGGTACGAGCCGACCAATCGAGGATTAGAGAAACAGATTGGTGAAAAGCTCAAATATCTTGACTCATTGGATGAGGCGGCGAGAAAGCAGTAGCTCAAGCGTTATAAGGTGATGTTAGCCGAACTCTTCGCAGAACAGATTCATGAGCACCTATTATGGAAATAGGTGCTTTTTTTGAGTCAATGGTTATACCTTAAAACGGTGAGATTTAAGCAATTGTAATCACGGATTCTAATGCTGGCGTGTTAAGCATGGAGTCGGCCACAGGACAAGTTTTATCTACGAATACAACCAATGCTTCGATATCTTCTTTTTTTGATGATGATTCGAAGCGATAAGTTGTCTTTATTTGGCTGAGTCCAATTTTCGCCTCGGGATTGATTCCTAAGAAACCATCTGTATCTAGTTCGCCCTCAATATTGACGGAGATATCGGTGAATGAGACATTGAATTTTTTTGCGTAGCTTTTAGCGACAATACATTTACAAGCTCCAAGTGCGCCCAGAAGCGCTTCTATGGGTGTCATACCCGCATCGCTACTGCCGAGTTCCTTCGGTTCATCTAGGATGATGGAGTGGTGACGAGCGTTGACTTTAACTCGTAACTGATCTTCTAATTGTGTTTCAACCGATGTAATTTCCTTAGCCATAAAGATTCCTATATTATTCAGATCATAAAAAAGCCCCGCATGGATAATTGCGGGGCTGATGCATTTGTAAATTATCTTCTGCTTTATGAGCTTAGATCATTGCAATCGCTTTTTCAAGACGCTCAAGTGTACGTTCTTTCCCAACGAGATAGAGCGTTTCATCGAGGTTTGGTGAATTTGTACGACCGACAATCGCGGTGCGAAGTGGCATACCTACTTTCCCCATTCCTACTTCAAGATTTTTCGTGACCTCTTTTACCGCCGCATCAAGCACTTCTGGTTGCCAGTTTTCAACGAGTGTAAGTATGCGAACAAGTTCTTGTAGGACAGGTTTTGATGTCTCTGTGATCTGTTTCGCTTTCGCTGCTTCATCCATGTCGATCTCCTCAACGAAGAGGTATTTGATCATTTCTGCAAGCTCAACAAGTGTTTCAGAGCGTTTCACGTGTGCTTCTACAGCTTTTGTTAAGAAGTTATCAAACTCAGGAGTTTCTTCTGTTTTAACACCGGCTTTTTCAAGGAATGGTTTTAATAACTGTGCGAGTTCTGCAGGATTTTTTTCAATCATATAATGCTGATTGAGCCAGAGAAGTTTTGAAGTATTAAACGCACTTGCGGACTTGTTCACATTTTTAAGATCGAAGAATTCCACCATTTCTGCAAATGAGAAGATCTCCTGATCACCATGTGACCAGCCTAAACGTACGAGGTAGTTAATGACGGCTTCAGGCAAGAATCCACGATCATAATATTCCATGACGCCGACAGCACCATGGCGCTTAGAGAGTTTTTGTCCATCATCACCGAGAATCATTGCAAGATGCGCAAACTGTGGAACGGGTTTACCCATTGCCTTGAAGATGTTGACCTGACGATAGGTATTATTGATGTGGTCATCGCCGCGAATAACGTGAGTGATTTCCATATCAACATCATCGACGACAACACAGAAGTTGTAAGTCGGTGAGCCGTCGCCTCGAGCAATGATAAGGTCATCAAGCTCACTGTTTTGAACGCTTAAATTACCATGAACCAGATCAGAGAAACTGGTTGCCCCGATTTGTGGGTTTTTAAAACGAACAACTGGCCGAATGCCTTCAGGAATTGCCGGCAATGTTTTACCTGGCTCTGGGCGCCATGTTCCGTCGTAACGAGGCTTCTCTTTTTTTGCTTCAGCTATCGCACGCATTTCAGCAAGTTCTTCTTGTGTGCAGTAGCAGTAGTAAGCATGACCTTTTTCAAGAAGCTCTTCAACAACTTCTTTGTAGCGATCAAAGCGTTTTGTTTGATAGTAAGGACCTTCATCATAATCAAAGCCAAGCCACTTTAAACTCTCCATAATCGCTTCAACGGCTTCCGGCGTTGAGCGTTCAAGGTCAGTATCTTCAATGCGAAGGACTGTAGTCCCTTTGTTATGTAGCGCAAAAAGGTGAGAAAAAAGCGCAGTTCTTGCGCCACCGATATGAAGATAGCCCGTTGGAGAAGGGGCGAAGCGAGTTTTAATCATAATAATTGATCACACTGTCCGTTTTAAATAAAAGTGAATAAAAAAACCGATTTATGCGGATATTTAGTTCGCTATTATAGCACTTTTATAACTTTATCCACAGATAAATCGGTGATGTCATGGGGAGATAAACGGATTATATTTCCGGTTTTTCTGCCACTTCAGTATTGGATTCCTCTCTATCGTTCTCGCCATTTTGTGCCCGACGTTTTTCAATACGCTTACCAATATACAGTCCGATTTCAAAGAGTAAAAGTGCGGCAGTGGCAAAGATAATCATTGAAAAAGGATCGGGGGGCGTTGCAATGGCAGAGACGGTAAAGACCCCAACGATAATGTAAGGGCGCTTTTTTGTCAGGCTCTCTGTCTTTAAAATCCGTAAAGAGACAAGGATAATGAGCACAATAGGAATTTCAAAGACAACGCCAAAAAAGAAGAAAAGACGAAGTACCGTTGAGAGGTACTTGCTGATATCTGTGGCAATTTCCACACCACTTGGTGCCGAGCTTGAGAGGAATTTAAACATGACCGGCATGACGGCGTAATAAGCGAAAGCCATTCCTAAATAGAAGAGGAAGACGCTCGTGAAGATAATCGGGAAAGCCACCTTTTTTTCATGTTGATAAAGCCCTGGTGCGACAAAACTCCAGACTTGATAGAGCACCCAAGGAATCGCAATAAAGAATGAGACCCAGAGGGTGAGTTTAATCGGGACGATAAATGGCGCAATGACATCTGTTGCAATCATCTTTCCGCCTTCCGGAATGACTGATAACAGCGGCGTTGCAACAAAATTATAGATATCGTTAGAGAAGTAGACGAGACAGACAAATACTAGCAAAACACCGATTCCCGCACGAATTAGTCGATCGCGAAGTTCAATCAGGTGATGAATAAAAGTCTGTTCTTTAGATGTGCTATTAGTCATAGTGCTCATAAGTTAAACGTGGATGAATCCTAAAGAGATGAAGCGAACATATATTCTTGAATTAAACGGGTTCCCGTAATACCAAGGAGTAAAATGACGGCAGTAAGAAGAATAAACTTCGTTGCAGCACGCCCCCTTAGTCCGTAATAACGGTGGGCGAATAGTATGCCCCCATATAAGATCCACGCAAGTCCTGTTAATACTGTTTTATGGATAAAATGTGGACTAAACCATTGATCAAAAAATGCGAAACTGGTTAATAAACTTAAAGTTAAGACAATAAATCCGATAAGAAGCAGTCTAAAGAGGAGTAATTCCATGCGCATAATCGGCGGTAATTTATTCATAATTGACTTCTTTTGCTTGAGTGCTCGGTCTCGTAAATAGACTAATAGCGCTTGCAGGGATGCCATTAATAAGATTGCGTAAGCAACAATTGACGTTAAAATATGGGCGCTTAGCCAAGGAGATGGTGTACTAAAGCTCACCTCATTTGTCGAAAAGAGGGAAAAAGTTTGAATGATTGCGGCAAAAATGGTGAGTCCTATTGCGGTATTAAGATGCCGTCTCACATAGGGAACGACAATTAAAAGCATGATAAAGACGGCCACCGATAACGCCTCAATAGCGCTGACTTGATCGAAATCACCGCGCGCGATCTGATAGCTAAGCAGCGTTCCTTGCGATAGGATTCCAGCAATGAGCGTGATATAACTTAGCTGTAAACACCAATTGTGACCCTTTTTAAAAAGGGTGCATAATAAGAAGAGTGTTGACAAAAGATAGAGTCCAATATTGAGTGTTACTAACGTCATGGTCTTAAGATACTTACCTTTTTATATCTAGGAGGGAACTTTAAACAAGTCCCTATTTCAAGTAAACTATACAGTGATTTTA
>JASLEF010000004.1 GCA_030151245.1 Ignatzschineria sp.
ATTGCTCCCAAGCAAGAGGCCAGTTGTAGTTCGCAAATCGAGTCGCGGCATAGGCTTTAAAATGATCTGAACTTAAGATCTCTACAACTTTGTGTGCCCAAGGGGCATTTTGGTTCTGCTCATGAACGACAACCCAGTTGATAAAGTTTTTGCTCGGTTCTGTTGCGAGTGCCTCGCTAAAATGAATGCCGGCATCAATGGCAAAGTTTCCATTGATAATGGCGTAGTCAAGATCTGGTCGTACGCGAACGACTTGCGCAGCTTCAATCTCTTTGAGATTTAAATGATAGGGGTTTTCGACAATATCATGTTTTCCAATCTGGAAGCGATCTTCAATATCATTACGGAGTTTAATCCAACCAATATCTTCTAAGATGAGCAGACCACGAGAAAAGTTGGTCACATTGGATGGAATCCCGATTATTGCGCCATCTTTGACCTCTTTTAAGCTTTTGAGTTTGCCGGTATAAATACCGTAAGGTGCTGTAGGGACCTGAACAATAGGGACTAAATGCCCTTTTTGGTTTCGGTTAAATTCATCCATGTAGGGTTTATGTTGAAAAATATTGAGATCTAAGGATCCCTCTTCAACGCTGATATTGGGAATCACGATATCAGTAATCTCCGATAGTGTGACTTGATAACCTGATTTTTCAAGTTCTGGTGCCAGATAATCTCGAACAAGATCGGCAAAATCTCCAGGAGAGGTTCCTATTTTTAGAATCTCTTTAGGAGGGACCGCCTGATGATCTACCGTTTGTGAGGGATCTGAACAGGCGGTCATAATCCCTGTAATAAGCAGAAAGGTTGTGATGATGACGGTGCGCGTTCGAGTCACCAAAGAGGGGTTTTTCAATGTTTTTTGAGAGGTTTTTGGGGTATGGATCATAGGATTCTCCTTTAATATATCGGCTTGGAGAGGTCCATTTTCGCTTAGCTGTTGTGCCCGCAAGCTTCTCCAAATCGGCATGGTTTTCATTGTTAGTTTTTGTTCAATAAGTGGCTATCAGGGTTAGTCGATCACCACATCTGCATAGAAGCGTTTTGCAACATCTGTATGTGACCGTAAACGACCTTTCAGAAAGTTTTTACCAATTTGGGTAAATAACGGGTTTTTGGGGTCTTGTGTAATACCGCGGATTCCATCTTGTAGCTCTTCAGGGAGCGTGAAAAGAGGAACGGTAGCATCGAGTTGTGATGTTAAGAAGTAGGCGAGTGAAAAGCGATCAGAGCCAATAGGCGAGGGGGCAACGCGATGCAAGGTGGCCTTAAGATATCCCTGTGATGCGATCTCTAACAGCTCGCCAATGTTCACCACAAAAGTTCCTTCGATCGGCTCTGCTAAAACCCACTCATCATCTTTCAGTACCTCAAGTCCCGCGGTCTCTTCTTGTTGTACAAAAGTGATGTAGCCCGAATCTTTATGCGCCCCCACTCCTTGTTCTCCGGCAACGCCAGGATAATGAATGGCTTTGGAAAGTACAGAGGGTTTATTCTCGTAAGTGTGAGCAAGAGCATTCTCTCCTTGTCCCAATGCTAAAGAAAAAGCGGAGAGCATTGATTTTGCTAATACTGTTTGGCGCTCTTGTAATTCAACAAAAGCTGGGCGAAGTTCAGGGATTGATTCGGGCCATTGATTGGGGCCTTGAAGTCGTAGCCAAGGCTGATCCACTGGGATCTGATTCAAAGGAATTGCTTCATACTCCGGCATATAATCTAATTGTTCTCGGCTATCAGGTTTTTCGCGAGTGATCTCATCATGAATATTGGTATATCCTCGAAAATGAGGAGAATTCGACATGTGAATTTTATGCTTTTCCTCTAAAGGAAGCGCGAAGAATTGTTTGGATAATCTTTGGACTTTTTCGATAAGATCTTGCGGAATACCATGATTTTTAAGATAGAAGAAGCCGATTTCATGAGCGGCAAAACGTAAGTTTTTTAAAAACTGCTCACGTTCAGTACCTCCGGCAACAAATTGTGCATAATCAAGGATTGGCAGATTGGGGTTGATATCGGTGGACATACTATTCTCCTTTGTAAACTGGCTCATGAGCTGAGTCAGTGATATCTGTTTATTATCAGTTTTATAATCGGCGGTGTGGGACATTCTAAAAAATAGCCTTTCCTATTTTTCAAAGAAATAACTATTACATATATGTATAGCCTGTTATTGTCTTGGGAGTCAAACTATTTAACATGTATGTTTTAAATGTTTTTGCTTGAAGGGATTTTTGTGGTTGCAACTAGTTGTTTTGCATGGTTTTTATTTTATATTGATTGAGGGTGTTGAGAAAGCCTCATTAGAAGTGCTGGTAAATATTAAGCAATATGAGATGAGTCGTGCGCAAAGGCTAGCTAATAGGTAGGTGATAAGGAGGGGAAGTGTCATCATATTATTCCTTCAAAAACAAAAAAATCGACGCCGATCGGCTGCCGATTTTTTGCTTGCTCTCCATCAGTGTTGCCCCACGGATAGAAGGAGAACCTTAAAAGAGATTTTAAGGTGGACGCTTTAGCTGTTTATGCCCGCAAGCTGTTTTATTTCAAATCGGCATGAGTTATTAGAATTAGCATTGATAGAAGTTATCTGTCAAATAGTTTTAAAAATAAGTTGCTGATTTCATATTCCTTTATGAAGGATCAACTAGAAAGGTATGCTTTTGTTGACCTTGATGTAGCCTGATTTTATAGCGATAGGCATGGGGTAATCACCCATTAAAATGAGGGCGAATGTTTTTAATATTGTTAACGATAGAGAGCGAGAAAGCTGATAATGAGATTGCTGTGAAGAGCGCTTATTAAAAGTTCTTTCATCTCAAAGTTGATCTTCGGTTTGAGGGGAGAGATCGAGATTTAAGGGAATATTTTAAGGCCTCATTATTTCTTTAAAGAGCGTTATAATCAGTTGTCAGCCAGGGTATTGCGCAGTATAGTGATTAATGATTAAATTTTTAAACAGATCTTTTTTAATAGGTTAGATTTTGCTAGGTCTGTATTAGGAGTTTAGTCCTCCCTACTCGTTAAATAAATTTGAAAATATCATGACAACCATCACCAATATCGAAGATCTCCGCGTGATCGCTAAAAAACGTGTTCCTAAAATGTTCTATGACTATGTGGATTCAGGGTCTTGGACGGAATCAACCTATCGGGCAAATGAATCTGACTTTCAGAAGATTAAACTCATCCAGAAAGTCGCTCGAAATATGGAAAATAGGACATTAAAACGGGAGCTGCTTGGTATTGAGATGTCGATGCCATTATCCATTGCTCCTACGGGATT
>JASLEF010000019.1 GCA_030151245.1 Ignatzschineria sp.
AGATAAAACGATATCTAATAATATTGCGAAAAAAGTCTTTGGGCTCATGATTGAGTCGGAAAAAACGGCTGATGAAGTCATTGAGCAAGAGGGCTTAAAGCAAGTCACGGATACAGGCGCGATTGAGGGGTGGGTTGATGAGGTGATCGCTAAAAACCCTAAACAAGTCGAGCAGTTTAAATCTGGTCAAACAAAAATATTAGGTTTTTTTGTGGGGCAAGTGATGAAGTTAAGCCAAGGAAAAGCAGATCCAGCGGCTATTAATCAGTTGATTGCTGATAAATTAAAGTAGAAAGACATAGTCAAATTTCTTTAAATATATGATTTAATGTTTTTAAAGTTTGAATGGAGAAGCCAGATTAAACTCTGGCTTTTTTTTATAAAAAATTTGGTAAGATTTTTGATCTTTTATTGTTATAAGGCTAGCTATTGATAATGAATTATTTATAAGTAATATATTTTTCTTTAAAAAAGTTAACGATAATTTTTGTTTTTATTTAAAATTTATGCTTTATTTTAAATAACTGAATATTCTTTTTTACTTTTTTGAAATTTAAATGTTGATTTATTTTTTAAGACGATTATATTTTATCTCTTTAATGTAAATAAATTCAACCTGGGAATGTGTGTTTTGAGTTTATTTTAGTCTGAATGAATTAATGTAAAAATATGTAATGTTTGATACAATTTTAACGATGAAATGAGTGGTTTTAAGTAAATGTTAGAAGTAACTTAAAATTTAAGGGAATAAAGGAGGCAAACTATGATTCCCATAGAGAGGCATGCGGCAATCCTGTCGGTGGTTGCTGAAAAAGGGATTGCAACAATTAATGAGTTAATTGAGCTACTTAATGTATCTCATATGACAATACGTAGGGATTTACAAAAGCTTGAAGAGCAGGGTAAAGTTGTAACTGTATCTGGAGGGGTTAAAGCGGTTGATAGGCTATCTAGCGAGTTAACTCATAAAACAAAAAAAACCTCAAATGAAGATAGTAAACGCTTAATTGGAACGTTAGCGGCGAATGAAATTCCTAAAAACAGTTGTGTTTTTTTAGACTCTGGTACTACAACACTTGCCATTGCGCGCCAGATTAAAGATCGAGATGATCTCACAGTTATTACAAATGATTTTATCATTATGTTTTTCTTAATTGAAAATGGTAGAAGTAAGCTAATTCATACAGGTGGTACTGTTTGTCCACATACGAGTTGTAGTGTGGGAGAAAGTGCTGCAAGAGGAATTGAGCATTATCTGATTGATATTGCTTTTATTTCTGCACCTTCATGGGGAATGAAAGGAGTCTCTTTGCCAACAGAAGAGCGGGTCGCAATTAAGAAAATGCTTCCGACTGTTTCTAAGCGACTTATTTTAGTGGCTGATAATAGTAAATTTGGGGTAGTTGCAACTTATTTAGCACTACCATTAACGGTTTTTGATGCAATCATTACAGATTTACCATTGCCTGCCGATGTTCATATGTTGCTTTACAACCGTAATATTGCCGTGATAACCCCAGAAAAAAAGGCTGTTTAAGGTTTTAACCACCAATAACGAGCTTGATCAGAATAATCTTTAATGTGAAGTTTTGAAAAAGACTTCGCATTTTTTGTGCTGATAGTAAGGTGGATAGTCCCATAATAGGCGTTAAAATACTCCACAGTAGGGAAGTTGTGAAGTTCCTCGGTCAGTTTTGAAGAAGGTTTTTTTGTTGAAAATAATAGTGTTGTGAATAAATGAGGGGTTTTTATGAACTGATTGAGGGGAAAAAAACGGCGACCCTGATTTGGAAACAATAAAATTTGATGGGTCAACTCTTTTTCTCTAGAACGTACTTTTTCATTTGAAAAATCTCGCCATTCTTGTTCGGTAATATCCGAGAGTAGATAGAGTGAGATTGTTTCAAAGAGGGTAATATGAAAAGCGCAACTACTTTTAATTCTAGAAATAGGTTGGATATGAATGATGTCTGATTGGTAGTGATATTGCTGGCAATCTTGAGCTGAGCTTATTAACCATAGTAGATCAGGATGTGCGGTAATAGCTGTTTTAGGAAGCTGGGTTCTAATACTTCGAGTTCCTCCAATATGTTGTTGATTTTGAAAGCTTAAAAATATTTGATCTAATGATTGAATATTGAGGTGTTGTAAGGTGGGGAGAATAATTTGTTGCCCAGCGTCGTAACGCATAAAACGATTTCCGGTATCGAAAAGAAATGTTAATTCAGAAGACTGAAACAGAAGAGATAGTCCTTCTCCTACAGGGAGTAGATAAAGGTGAATAACCTCAGTTTGAGCCATTTTAGACGTTTCAGTAACTGTATCTTTATATTGCAATAAGGACTTAATGTAAACCCCAATAATGCATAATAGTATGCAGAGAATCAATATCATAAATCGCTTTAGCTCCAAAAAAATCCGTCGATAAAATTGTGATATTTTGGAAAAAGTGAGAGGATGATCAGCTCTTAAAAGAGGGATTTTAGGAATAAAATATAAGATTAATAAAATGCAAGTAGTGCTAGTGATTGCGATAATAAGCGGTATTTGATAGGTTTTAATTGAGGCATAGGGCATTCGAGCACCCCATTGGATACTTCTAGTTAAAACATCAATGGACTGGTCGGCAATGGCGATAAATAGATGCGCTGTAGGTTGATGAATATTGAGAAATAATGTCCCTAATAGTAAGGGGGGCATGATCATTAGGGATGTCCAAGGAATAGCAAAGAGATTAATGAGTGGGCTGATCAGAGAAACCTCCCCAAAGAAGCTCGCAGTGAGCGGGGTGAGCATAAGAGAAATCACTAACTGTGTTAATAGTAGTGCTTTAAGAGGTGTTGAGAAGATTCGGGCAGAAAGAATTAAAATAATAACCGCAATAAATGAGAGCCAAAATCCCGGCATTAAAATTGAGAGGGGGTTGTGCGCAAGAATAATGATAAGCGCAATACTGACACCGTGAAGACTCAATATTGGTCGATTGATAAGAAGTGCGAACATCGCGATTGAGAACATGATGGCTGCTCTCACTGTTGGGAGACTTAATCCGGCAATAGATGCGTAACTCCACGCAACAAGGATAGATAAAAATGCCGCAATTTTATAAGGTGAGATCCTTCTAATAGCGAGTAGACCTGCACTCATTTTAAAAATAACGAAGGCATAAAATGCTGTTAGAGAAAGATGTAATCCTGAAATAGAAACAAGATGGATTGTTCCTGTTTGGCGTAAAATATTCCAGTCTTCAGTTGCTAAATAATTCGTAATCCCTACGGAGAGTGCGCTTAAATAGTTACCATGTTGAAAATTTTTGACAAAATTATTTGCCGTTTTTTTTCGGAATTGTTCAATAAATGATTCGGGAGAAATTTTTTCAAGAGGTCCCTCAAATTTACCATAACCAATCTCTTTTCTTGCTAGCGCTTGATAAATTCGTTGTTGATCTCCTGGGATATTACGGAAGAATCGGGGTCTGATAGAAACTACTCCTTGATAGATTTCCCCTTCAATGAGAGTGGACTTTATATCTGAATGAATATTGTAGACACGAAGAGAGCTATGAGGTAATGCTTTGTAGAACGAGTCAGGAGTTTTATCGCTTTCGTTGCTAGGTTCTGCAGAGATAATTTTAATAGTCGTACTTGTGGGATATTGGTTTCGTTCAATTTGAAAGGTTGCAGAAATAGTCTTAGGGATGTTGAGAGCAATAATTTGATAGTTTTTTAGCGTTGGTAGATAGAGTAGTATGCTCAAAATCATACCGATCAGGACAAAGAGAGAGGTTGTTGTGTAGAGGTGTTTTGATTTAAGGAGACTATAGAATGCGATGCAAGCAACGACTATGAAGATAATAGTTGTTACAAGGAGCGTAGTTTTTAGGCTCCACGGCGTTAATATTAGCCAAAGAGCCGTTGTCACAAAGGTAAAAGCGATAGGAATCATAGGTCGATTCTTTAAAAAAGGAGTGGAAAAAGGGGAGCTTTTCATCAAAAACTTGAGAAAAAACATTTGAGAGGGGGGATCTAAGGCAATGCTAATTTTAGTAAGGATGTCTCAATAAAGGGGAGAGAAGAGAGTGAGATATCGGTACAATATTATTTTTTAGGAATCAGTTGGATAAGATTGAAAAAATAGATAGGAAATTAATCGTGAAATCTTTGAGTAAAAAACAGAAAACATGGCTAAAGGAGAAATGTCCTTGTCAAAGTAGTGAAAAATATCAGGAGTGCTGTTATCCTATTCACGAAGGGAAACCCCCGTTAACAGCTGAAATTTTGATGCGTTCAAGGTTTTCAGCATTTGCATTAGATAATATCGAATATCTAATGAGCAGTTGGCATAGTACGACTCGGCCATCAGAGATCTTGAAAGAAGATCCTCCTCTACAATGGTTCTATTTAAAAATAATGGAGACAGAGAGTGAAAATGAGTGTGGTGAAAGTTTTGTAACTTTCGAAGTACGTTACCGTGAAAATGGTAAGGTCGGTAAATTTATTGAAAGAAGCCGATTTGTAATCGAAGAGAATAGATGGAAATACCTTGATGGGGAGTTTTTAGATTCTTAAAGGTATTTTTAGACAATTAAAGTCATGACGCAATATAGGGGGAGATTTCTAAAAATATTGAATCTTTTTTAAGAGGCAATAATCCCGAATATACCCCTTTTAAAAATACCATTTTCATGTGTATATTGAGAGATGAATTGAAAGACCTATTTGTCTATTTACAATATGTTTAGGCAAATTATAAATGAAGATAGCATTGAGCAGAGCAGTGATGATGACCTTTAACTTACTTTAAAGGAGTTGTTACTGTATCTATATGGAGAATAGAGGAAAAGACATGGTTCAGGATCCAAAGTATCGATCACATACATCAACACAAGGGCGTAATATGGCCGGGGCGCGTTCATTATGGCGTGCAACCGGAATGAGTGATGAGGATTTTAAAAAGCCCATTATCGCAGTGGCAAATTCCTTTACGCAATTTGTCCCAGGTCATGTCCATTTGAAAGACCTTGGTCAAATGGTTGCGCGTGAAATTGAAGCAGCTGGCGGTGTCGCCAAAGAGTTTAATACGATTGCGGTTGATGATGGTATTGCGATGGGGCATGATGGCATGCTCTATTCATTACCGAGTCGTGATCTGATTGCTGATTCTGTGGAGTATATGGTGAATGCTCACTGTGCGGATGCTTTAATCTGTATCTCAAACTGCGATAAAATAACGCCGGGAATGTTGATGGCAGCGCTTCGACTGAATATTCCGACCGTTTTTATTTCGGGGGGACCGATGGAAGCTGGAAAAGTCACGTGGGATGGCGTTGAGATGAAGCTAGACCTTGTTGATGCAATGGTGATGGCAGCAAGTGATGATGCAGAAGACGCAAAAGTTTCGGCGATTGAGAGTGCTGCTTGCCCGACTTGTGGCTCATGTTCAGGGATGTTTACAGCAAATTCTATGAACTGCTTAACCGAGGCTTTAGGACTTGCGCTGCCGGGTAATGGGTCATTACTTGCAACGCATGCTCGCCGTAAAGAGCTGTTTTTAGAAGCGGCGAGAACCATCGTTAAAATTACTAAAGATCATTATGAAAATGGCAATCAAGCCGTTCTTCCTCGCAATATTGTGAATTTTAATGCATTTGAGAATGCGATGATGCTTGATATCGCAATGGGGGGATCATCGAACACGGTGCTTCACTTATTAGCGGCAGCACATGAAGCGGGCGTCGATTTTACAATGCAGGATATCGATCGTTTATCTCGTCAAGTTCCTCATTTATCTAAAGTATCACCATCAACGAGTCTATATCACATGGAAGATGTTCACCGTGCCGGCGGTATTTATGGGATTTTAGGGGAGCTTGATCGCATTGGGATTTTACATACTGATCAGCCAACGGTTCTTCATGCGAGTTTAAAAGAGGGATTAGAAGAGTGGGATATTGTTCGTTCTACTCAGCATCATGATTTTTTCAAGGCGGCGCCGGGTGGTGTTCGTACAACAGAGGCATTTTCTCAGGATCGTCATTTTGAGGAATTAGATCTTGACCGAGAAAAGGGCTGTATTCGTAATATTGAGAACGCTTATAGCCAAGATGGCGGTATTGCGATTCTTTACGGTAATCTTGCTACAGATGGTTGTATCGTAAAGACGGCGGGAGTTGATGAGTCTATCTTAAAGTTTGTCGGAAAAGCACGTGTTTATGAGAGTCAAGATAGTGCCGTTGCCGGTATTTTAGGGGATGAAGTAAAACCTTGGGAAGTTGTCATTATTCGTTATGAAGGTCCTAAAGGTGGTCCAGGAATGCAAGAGATGCTCTATCCGACATCATATTTGAAGAGTAAGAAGATTGATGCGCAATGTGCGCTATTAACTGATGGTCGATTTTCTGGTGGGACTTCAGGATTATCCATAGGTCATGTTTCTCCAGAAGCCGCCGATGGGGGAATAATTGGTGTTGTGGAAAATGGCGATGAGATTGTCATTGATATTCCTAATCGTTCAATTGAACTTAAAGTAGATGATTCTGAGCTTGAGCAGCGCTTAAAGATTCAGCGTCAGAAGGGATTTGTTCCTGCAAAACCTCGTCCTCGTAAAGTTTCAAATGCACTTAAAGTATATGGTGCATTAGCAACTTCTGCTGCATTTGGGGCAGTAAGGGATGTTTCTCGTTTGGAAAAATTGAAATAATTGGCTAAACACTACACATTGTGTAAAAAAGAGACTTGAGAATAGTTGTCTTTTAAGAAAAATCAGATAGAATTAATACTCTATTCCTCGATAGCTCAGTTGGTAGTAGCACTTGACTGTTAATCAAGGGGTCCCTGGTTCGAGCCCAGGTCGAGGAGCCAGAATAGAAAGCCTAAGTTATTGCAACTTAGGCTTTTTGCTTATGAGGATGATAGTAGAATCTTGATATCCATGTTGTCGAGATTTTTCTTGATGAATGACTTTTTGTCTCGCGATGAGGTTCTTTTTAAGATGGATAATAAATGGTCTTAAATGGGCTTGTATAATCTAAAAAATCAGATAGAATTGTCACTCTATTCCTCGATAGCTCAGTTGGTAGTAGCACTTGACTGTTAATCAAGGGGTCCCTGGTTCGAGCCCAGGTCGAGGAGCCAGAATAGAAAGCCTAAGTTATTGCAACTTAGGCTTTTTGCTTATGAGGATAATAGTAGAATCTTGATATCCATGTTGTCGAGATTTTTCTTAATGAATGACTTTTTATCTCGCGATGAGCTTCTTTTTTTAAGATGGATAAAAAATGGCCTTAAATGGGCTTGTATTATCTAAAAAATCAGATAGAATTGTTTCTCTATTCCTCGATAGCTCAGTTGGTAGTAGCACTTGACTGTTAATCAAGGGGTCCCTGGTTCGAGCCCAGGTCGAGGAGCCAGAATAGAAAGCCTAAGTTATCGAAACTTAGGCTTTTTTTTGTGAAAATGAAAGGCATTAATAGATGGCTTATCGCGTACGACAATGAGTTATCACTAAAGTCTGAAGGAAATACTTCGAGCTCAGGGGAAATAAGGAAGAATCATTGAAAATGTTGCAAGAACCTTGCTATAGTACTCTCTTCAAACATAATTAACCTGTTTAGACCCGATTGAGGGGATAAGAGAACCTATAATGACAGCGACTATTACTAGTGATATCAAAGAGTATGAATTAAAACATCGCGGTAAGATCAAACGATTAACCAACAAAACGTTTAAATTTGATGAGCGTATTGGCCAAGGCTGGTTCTCTGCCGTTTACTTCTTGAAAACTGCAGAAATTGCGAAGCGATGCGCGCCTGAGCGAATTGTGACGATGCAATTTTTCCAACGTAAAAATGGGGCTGTACTTTGCGGAATTGATGAAGCGATCTCACTACTTCATACTTTCGCCCAAAATCCTGAAAATTTAGAAATTTGGGCATTGAATGACGGTGATCGGATTGATGCTTTTGAAACGGTTTTAACCATCACCGGTAATTATCAAGATTTCGGTTATTTAGAAGGAATTATTGATGGAACTTTAGCTCGTCGGACATCTGTGGCAACACATGTATTAGAGGTTGTGGAAGCAGCTGGCGACAAAGAGATTATCTTTATGGGGGATCGTGATGATCATTTCAGTCAGCAAGCGGGAGATGGTTATGCGGCATTTATAGGTGGCTCAACAGCACAAGCAACTCATGCGATGAATGAATGGTGGGGAATTGAAGGCTTAGGAACAATGCCGCATGCGTTGGTTCAGCTTTTCAATGGGGATACGCTAGAAGCTGCAAAAGCCTATTATCAAGTGTTTCCTGATGATAAACTAATGGTGCTCGTTGATTATAATAATGATGTCATAGAAGAATCTTTAAGGGTTGCTCGTCATTTTGAAGGAAAACTCTCTGCTGTTCGAGTCGATACCTCTAATACTATGGTGGATCAGTATTTTATGCGACACCAAGATAAACTGGGGACATTTGATCCTAGAGGCTCTAACCCGACGCTGATTTTTGCTTTGCGTGAAGCTTTAGATCATGAAGGCTTTGAAGAGGTGAAGATCGTTGTGAGTGGTGGATTTAATGCGGAGAAGATTGCAGATTTTGAGAAGCAAAATACGCCTGTTGATATTTATGGCGTTGGATCTAGTTTGCTTAAAGTGAATATTAATTTTACCGGTGATAATGTCTTATTAGATGGGAAAGAACAGGCGAAAGCGGGACGGAAGTATCGTCCAAATCCTCGCTTAGAGCGCGTGCTTTATAATGATAATGAAGTTAAAGCGTTATAAAAAATAGTTCCTAATATTGAGGCTATTTTGGTAGATATATAACAAGGAGCGTAATAAGGATCAAGGGATCGTTTTTACGCTTTTTTATTTCGTATAAATATTCATATAAATAGGGATGATAAAATAGATATTCTTGATAAAAGAATTTTAAAAACCCCACTTTATTGAATTAATGGATAAGGACAAGCTTGATGAATACTGCTTATTTAAACTTTTCTAAAGAGCGTATAGCGGCGCTAGAACAATATATTGTTACGTTAGAGTCATGGTTAGAAGAGGAGCTTCGTTATCGTCATGCGGAAAACTTTATCTTTGGCGTGAGTGGTGGCGTTGATTCTGCGGTGATCGCATTTTTATTAGCACGGAAATTTAAGAATCATGCTGTGGGTGTTATGATGCCATCACATAGTCATCCTAATGATTTAAGTGATGCAAAACTAGTAATGGAAGCGGCAAAATTGCCATATCATGTAGTGGATTTAACGCAAACTCACGATACATTAATGGCAGCAATTGGAAATGAATATAATCATACTGGCGATATCGCTAAAGATCGCGTGATCTTTGGAAATAACAGTGCAAGATTACGCATGACAACGCTCTATACTATTGCGCAAACTCGCAATGGTATAGTGGTGGGAACTGATAATGCGGTGGAATGGTATACCGGCTATTTTACCAAGTTTGGTGATGGTGGTGTTGATATTGCGCCCCTTATTCATCTCGATAAGGATGAAGTATTTGCGCTTGCTAAAATACTTGGTGTGCCGCAATCGATCATTGATAAAAAGCCATCTGCCGGCTTATGGGAAGCACAAAC
>JASLEF010000128.1 GCA_030151245.1 Ignatzschineria sp.
CTCCATCAGATTATTCTGCTTTTATCTTGAGTCTTTATCTTAATAAGGCTCTATCTCCTAGCTTCTCTCCTCTCTCTTCTATTTCTTATCCTATTTTTTAATCATCGATAAATCATCTCTCCTCATTCCCCCAAAACATCCCTAATCATCAGCCGCTAGTTTTCGCTAAAACCTGCGGATACCTACCCTTTCAAAAAAAACTAAAAAAATAAGCAGATATTTCCCTCCTTAAATAAACAGATCAATATTGAAATTAGTTTGACAAAACATTCAAATCTCGATAGTACTAGACACAGCCAGTACAAATTGATTCCTCCGTGAATCAGCAAAATAACAAAAAAACTAAAATAATATGAATATTGGCGCACTGATAAAAAATATCACCACGATAAAAAACAAGCTCTCTTAAAAAAAGGATCACCATAATAAAAACCAAGGAGGAATCTATGACTAACCCCATAGATCAGCAGTCGTGTGCGTTTAAAAGTCAGGATTATGTCAATATTGATGAAATGCCTGAATTTAATCGGTTTGTGAAGCAGAAAAATAGTTTTTTATTTTCTGTAACTTCTAGCTTTCTTTTTATCTATATCTTACTGCCTATTCTGGCATTTCAACCTATTTTACAAACTCCCATTATCGGTGCCATTACCGGTGTTTGGATCTACTCTGCCGGCTTATTTCTTATGACTATTATTGTCTGCATGCTCTACGTTAAACGGGCTGCTAAATTTGATAAAGCCGCCGCTGAAGTTCTCAGGCTCTATGCTGAGCGCCAAGGGGAGGAATCACCATGAATGTAGTCTCTGTTACTTTCTTTCTAGCCATTGTTGCGCTCACACTCATTGTGACCTACATCGCAGCTAAACGTACCACTTCCGCAAAAGATTTTTATACCGCAGGAGGGGGACTAAGTGGCTGGCAAAATGGCTTTGCGATTGCCGGAGATTACCTTTCGGCAGCTGCATTTCTAGGAGTATCCGGCGCTATTGCCTTAACAGGATTTGATGGATTTTTCTTCTCTATCGGCTATGTTGTCGCTAATCTTGTTTTGCTCTATGTCATTGCCGAACCCATGAGGAATCTTGGGAAATACACCTTAGCAGACATGCTAATCTCTCGCTTTAACGAAAAACGTGTTCGAGGCGTTGCCGCCTCAGGCACCATTGTGATCGTCATTATGTATATGATTGCTCAATTAGTCGGAGCTGGCGCGCTGATTAAGCTCTTATTTGGCATTGAATATTGGATTGCAGTAATGATCGTTGGGGTGATGATGACCACGTATGTTCTCTTTGGTGGTATGACAGCAACCTCTTGGGTTCAGATCATTAAAGCCATTCTCTTGCTCTTTGGTACGGCTCTACTTGCGGGATTAGTCTTGGCAAAATTTGGGTTCTCAATTACCAATATGTTTGACACCATTGCCAAAGATCATGGCGAACAATTCCTCATTCCCGGCATTAAGTATTCAAGTCCTATTGATTCAGTTTCCATGATGATGGCTCTCGTATTAGGAACTTCAGGTTTACCGCATATCCTCATGCGCTTCTTTACCGTCAAAGATGCTAAAACAGCAAGAGCTTCCATCTCTTGGACAACTTGGATTACGACTATCTTTTTTGCCATGACTATTTTCTTAGGATTTGGTGCATTGCAGTTTGTAGGCATCGAAAACATCATGGCCGAAAATAAAGCCGGCAATACTGCAGCCCCCTTACTCGCGCAATACCTGGGTGGAGAGGTTCTGATGTCCTTTATTAGTGCAGTGGCATTTGCAACAATTCTTGCGGTGGTCTCAGGTTTAGTTTTGACCGGTGCTTCTGCCATTTCTCATGATATTTATGGGGAAATTATTAAAAATGGTCAATTGACCGCAAGGCAACAAGTCGCAGCCGCTCGCTCCGGTTCAATCTCCATTGCGATTCTTTCCATCTTTTTAGCCCTATTTGCCCAGAGCTTAAATGTCTCATTCTTAGTCTCTTTCGCCTTCTGTATTGGTGCCTCTGCAAACCTACCGGTAATTATCTATACCATTTATTGGAAAAAGTTTAACTCTACCGGTGCAGTTGCGGCGATTTCAACAGGGGTTCTCTCATGCTTAATCTTTGGTGCCATGGGTCCTAATATCTGGTCTGAAATACCAGGAGCTGCGATTTTTGTCGGCAAACCTTTAGTCAATCTGGCCGTTCCGGCAATTATTACAGTACCTTTAGGATTCCTAGCAGGTTATCTTGGTGCCATGATTGGTGCCAAAAAACACAATACTGCCGCCGCTGAAATAATGTTTAAAGAGATTCGAGTACGCGCAAACACGGGCGTATCCGTAGCATAAAATGGCAATACTATTTTTATAAAATGTGAATAACTGATCAAATTATTCACAAATAAAGCTCAAAGGTTCTCCATCCTTTGAGCTTTTTTGCCTATTTTTGCTAGTTTACCTGTTTACCTTACCGTTTTACTTCTATTTAAATACGCAATGAGTATCTAGCGCATATCATATTATGAGTGATCGATAAGAGCTTCATCCGCCAATCTAACGTTTTTCAATTTTACGAGTCAAACTCTGTAGCGAAGTATACCCTGATGCTAATAGCGAAATGCCATCCTCTTTAATCAATACAAAGCTTGGAAAGCCCCGCACGCCTAACTGACTTCGTAAATGAAAGTCTTCCATGGTTTGATGCTTCGCTTCAGGGCTCTCAAAATGAACCTTAAACTCAGAGAAGTTGATCCCTAACTTTTCGCAAATTGATTGATAGAATTGGGTCGCTTTAGGATCTTCGTTGTCAAAATAAAACTTCCTTTGAACTTCGCCCAAAAATGCGGTTAAGGATTTTTGATGATCTTTCGGCAATAGATTACGAGCAACCACTATTGCACGGCAACTAGGCTCGGTATCATAATCAAAAAACTCTAAATCTAAAATTCCAAAATGAAAAGGCTGCCCCGTTGTTTCCTCAATCTTCTGCCATTCATGACGTAAGAAATCTTGAAACTGCTCATTCCATTGATCTCCACCACCAGAACGTAAGCCCCCCATCACCATCTCAAAGCCGATATGGTTCGCCTCACAATATTGCTGTAACCCCACCACCACCGGTGCAACGCCATAACACCATGAACACATTGGGTCTCCAACATAAACCACGCGCTTAGCAGCATTCACCAATGCTGAATTCGCTGACTCCTGACTCTCAGGCACTTCACAAATACCATCCCGACAATTTAGCTGATTCATCTCTTCATCTCCAATGCTTAGATTAAACAATCAAAAAGCCCGAAAAGCTCATCATCAATGACTTACCTTTCGAGCCCTGTCCCATCATACGCAATTTATGCCATTTTGTATCAATTTATCTCGCAGTTTTTACCCGTGCAATTTTAAACCCGGTGTAACCATAAATAATGGCAATAAGCGGACTTAAGAAACTAATAAAGACAAAAGGTGCATATTCTATTGTCGCAACCCCTAATGTGGTTGCCATAAAAGCCCCACAAGTATTCCACGGCACTAAGGGCGATGTCATCGTCCCCGCGTCTTCAATTGTACGCGATAGACACTTCATCTCTAACCCTTGCTCTTCATAGGCTTTCACATACATTCTTCCCGGCATTAATATTGAAAGATACTGATCACAAGTCACGACATTCGTCACAATAGATGATCCTACAGTTGTCGCAATCAAACTTCCTGTTGATCTAGCAAAACGTTGTAAGCTACTCACTATCGTTGCCAATACTCCCGTCAACTCCAATATTCCGCCTAAGCTCATCGCCAGCATTACCAAGGCAACTGTCGGCATCATAGATTCAATCCCCCCATTATTGAGTAGCTCATCAATAATGGCATTCCCCGTCTCTTTCTCAAAACCAGAAATCATCATATCGAAGACAGACTTAAAACTCTCTCCTTGAACAACAACAGCAACGGCTCCGCCAAGTAAAACCCCAACAATAAGCCCGGGAATAGCAGGAACTTTCATGGCAATTAAACCTAAGACGATTACAGGAACCATAATTAACCATGGGGAAATCAGAAATATTTCATCCATACGGCTTTGAAGTTCAACGATTTCTGCAACATTTTCTGCATTTCCTCCATAGAAAATCCCTAAAATAAAGAATAGGATCACGGTAATCACCCAGGATGGAATCGTGGTATAGAGCATATAACGAATATGAGCTAATAATTCCACACCTAAAATCCCAGATGCCATATTAGTTGTCTCTGAAAGCGGTGAGATCTTATCCCCAAAATAAGCACCTGAGATCACCGCACCTGCGACCATCGCCGGGTTATATCCCAAAATGATACCCACTCCCATCACTGCGATTCCAATAGTCCCAGCAGCTGCCCAAGCATTTCCCGCCGTGAGAGCAACACCGCTAGTAATAATCACAGCCAATGGCAAAAACCATTGAGGAGACAAGATATCAAGCCCATAATAGATCATCGTCGGTACAATGCCGCTAGCCAGCCACGTTGCGATTAAGGTACCTAGTACAATCAAGATCAGCAATGCTTGAATAGACAACGCAACGCCGGCAGTAATCCCTGCTTCAATCTCTTTCCAAGAATATCCTAAATAGACCGCAACAATACCGCTGACAATCGCACTTAACAAAACAGGAATCTGTGGTTCACTCTCTAAAATAAATATCCCTATAAATAGAAATAGCGCCATGGCTAACAGAGGAATCAAGGCAATTTTCAAACTAGGTAACTTTTTGGGCTTATCAATAAGCGCCACAATTCGATCAGTGTTATCTAACTCACTCATACAAAACTCCTTAATGGTTATATGATTTTATTAATTATTATTTTTATGGTTGTCGTGGTTATTGTAAAAAGCTATAGAATTGATATTGCTATACATTTATCGAAACTATAGGCTCAATGTTAATTCTTAATGGTCGTTTATCTTTTCTTATTTTTTTAATGTTGATCGTCAAAATTAACTGTTAGCAGTTATTATTTTTAAAATATCTCAGATACGATGCGTATGAGATTTGCTAATATCCGTAAGTATTGTCACACATTCATCCGAATAGCAAGAGCCTTAATCAATTCTAACTATCATATTTTTCGCGATCATTTTTAATGAGAACAGTCAGGCTGATTCTCTAAAAATATCGATTGCATTTTTAGAATTGCTTTGCTAGTTATAGCTATCGATGATCAGAAAAATTTCGACCTGTTTCATAAAAATAACTGATAAAAAAGACTTATAAGATTTTCTGATGAATTCGTCTAATTAATAATTTTAATAAAAAATCACCACAGGGTAAGGAGAAGAGAAATTGAGTATAAAAAAATTTAACACCTTAGGGAACGTCTACGATAACTCATTAGTTTCAAACGCTTTTGGATTTCTAAGGCTACCCTTAGAGTTTAACCCTTATGCGGCTGATGCTGATTGGGTCATCACGGGCGTTCCTTTCGATATGGCAACTTCTGGGAGACCTGGAACTCGTTTTGGGCCTGCGGCGATTCGCCAAGTTTCCCCACAATTAGCTTGGGAAGATAAACGTTATCCTTGGGATTTTAGAATGCAAGATCGTCTCAATGTTATTGATTGTGGTGATTTAGTTTTCGAGTTTGGTAATGCTCAAGATATGAGTCAAAAGCTTGAAGCACACGCAGATCAGCTCTTAAAATCTGGAAAGCAGCTCTTAACTTTTGGCGGTGATCATTTCACAACCCTGCCCTTGCTACGCGCACATGCGAAACATTTTGGGAAAATGGCTCTCATTCAATTTGATGCTCATACAGATACCTATGAAGAAGGGAGTGAGTTTGACCATGGAACAATGTTTTATCATGCCCCCAAAGAAGGGATTCTAGATCCTGAAAAAAGTGTCCAAATAGGCATTCGTACAGAGTTTGATAAAAATAATGGTTTTACCGTACTTGATGCCGCTTATGTCAATGATGAGCCCGTTGAGAGTTTACTTCACCAGATCAAAAATATTGTGGGAGATATGCCGGTGTATCTCTCTTTTGATATTGATTGTTTAGATCCCGCTTATGCCCCAGGTACAGGAACACCTGTTTGTGGAGGTCTTTCTACTGATAAAGCCCTCAAGCTACTTCGAGGCTTAGCACCCCTTAATATCGTAGGTATGGACTTAGTAGAAGTTTCTCCTCCTTATGATCATGCTGAAATGACTGCGTTAGCCGCCGCCACAATTGCCTTAGAGATGCTTTATCTACAAGCGAGTAAAAAATAGCATCAAGCCACTATTAATAATGGGGAAATTTCCCCTAAAATCGATAAACAATGCTATTAAATAATTTTCTAGCATTGTTTAATTTAAACGCCGTACTCACAAGCATTCTTGATAAATATTCTTTATATCTATCTCATAGCTAAGATACTCAATTAGTTAGTTATGATTCAACTCTAATTTTAATGTTCCCAGAAAGCTCACCTTCTTCCTTAACTTAAAATGTGAAAATCGCCATTAAAATCGCACTTAAAATACTTGATTATCCACTTTATTAACGACAGCGTTAGCGCTCTATTTAAATGCTATTGCCCAATATATTTCACTTAAAATCGTGAATATACTGACTTATTATCATTTTATTGATAATAAGGCTTTTTAGAATATCTTATTAATTGCTCCCTCTCTCTTGTTTCAACTACACACAGATTTTCTTTTATGCTATGTTCAGAGAGTTGAGTGCAAACTCATTTGTTTATCAAAAGCTAGTGATTAACGAATTATCACCAATAATAAATAGGATATGAATTTTATGAAAAGAAGAAAAATGTTACTCATGTTGTCACTCTTGATGCCGCTCTCTTTAGGCACTTTGTCATGGGCGGATAATGATCAAAAACATGTGGCAATTACGGCGATTGTTGAGCACCCGGCACTCGATCAAGCGCGCCAAGGTATCATTGATGAATTAAAAGAATCGGGCTTTGAAGAGGGAAAAAATCTCACACTTCAATTCCAGAGCGCGCAAGGAAATAGCGCAACGGCGGCTCAAATTGCTAAAAAATATGCCGGCGATCGCCCTGATGTCGCTATTGGTATTGGAACACCGAGCGCACAAGCGCTCCTTGCTTCTACTAGAACCGTCCCTATCGTCTATACTGCGGTGACAGATCCTATTGCCGCCAACCTTGTCAAGAGCTGGGAAGCTACCGGCGGAAATGTCACCGGCGTTTCTGACCATTTACCGCTCGAGCCACAAATGGATCTCGTCAAAGAGATTGTGCCTGAAGTCAAAAGCATCGGTTTTGTCTATAGCCCCGGCGAAGTGAACTCCACTATCGTCCTAAAACAACTTCAAGAGATCTTAGATCCTGAAGGTATTAAAGTTGTCGCAGCACCTGCCCAAAGAACCACCGATATCTCTACCGCAGTAAAAAGCTTACAAGGTCGTGTGGATGTCATTTATACCAGTACGGATAATAACGTCGTTTCTGCTTATGAATCGATGTATCAAGCAGCGGTTCAAACAAAAATCCCTTTAATCGCTTCAGATACCTCTTCTGCTGAACGGGGTGCCGTTGCAGCTCTTGGCGGTGATTACTACGGTATGGGTCGTCAAACGGGAAAACTCGTTGTTCGTATTTTAAATGGTGAGAAAGCGGGAGATATTGCTTCTGAAAAACCTCAAAAAACCGAACTATACATCAACTTGAAAGCCGCACAGCAACAAGGTGCGACGATTCCGCAAGATTTAATCGATCGTGCGACGAAAGTTATCGAATAACCCTTGATGATGAGGAGAACCATATTGCGTTCTCCCCTCTCATCCGCTATATGTTGTTTTAAACTGTCTAAAGATAACCTCATGCGCTCATACCATTACCTTAAAGTAGTCGTAGATCATGGGGTTTCTTTCAATTTATCGTTGGAGTTTTAATGTCAATCATCTCTCTTTTCGGAGCTTTAGAAGTGGGCTTAATCTACGGATTAGTCGCACTAGGCGTCTTGATCTCTTTCCGAATCCTTAACTTCCCCGACTTAACCGCCGATGGAAGTTTCCCACTCGGCGGTGCTGTTTGTGCGGTCTCTATTATTGCCGGCGTAAACCCTTGGCTTGCAACCTTATTTGGGACTCTCGCAGGCGCTGCGGCTGGATTTGTCACCGCTTGGTTACATGTCTCCCTCAAAATTATGCAGTTACTGGCGAGTATTTTAGTCATGATTGCGCTCTATTCTGTGAATCTTCGCATTATGGGCGCCCCTAATATTCCCCTTATTTGGGAGCCTACGGTGATCACCCCATTTATTAACGAAGATTATAGCAACCAGTTTTGGGTAAAACCCCTGATGATTCTGCTCTTTATCATTATCGCTAAAACCTTGTTAGACCTATTCTTTGCTAGTCGTGCAGGATTAGCAACAAGAGCTACGGGCGCGAATATCCGAATGTCACAAGCACAGGGGATTAATACCAATAAGATGACTTATCTTGGCATGATGATCTCTAATGCACTCATTGCCCTTGGCGGTTCTCTCTACGTACAAACACAAGGAGGAGCAGATATCTCTATCGGTGTTGGAACGATCGTTATCGGGCTTGCGGCTGTCATTATTGGTGAAACACTCATTACCTCGAAGAAGATGTTCTGGATCACCTTTGCCGTCATCCTCGGCGCGATCTTATATCGTCTCTTTATCGCCCTAGCCTTACACAGCGGTCCGCTTCAAAAGATTGGCGTAGGAGCTCAAGATCTCAACTTTATTACGGCAACGTTGGTTGTTATCGCCCTCGTATTACCTCAAATTAAAACAAAAATCAAAAGACTCAAAGGGAGACGTTAATCATGATGCGTTTAGAAGATATTCAGGTAATCTTTAATGAACATACGCCTTTAGAAAATATGGCTCTTAAGAAGATTAACCTCACCATTCGCGAAGGAGAATTTGTCACTGTCATCGGAACCAACGGTGCCGGTAAATCTACGCTATTAAATGTGATTAGCGGCAATGCGGCAATCACAACGGGAAAAATTTTTATTAATCAGGAAGATGTCACTCATAAATCCGTATCTGATCGGGCACGCCTCGTTGCTCGCGTCTTTCAAGATCCGATGGTCGGCACTTGTGAATCCCTCACGATTGAAGAAAACCTCGCCCTTGCCTATGATCGAGGTAGCAGCGCTTCCGGGCTGAGACCGGCAATTAATAAAGAGCGTAGAGAGATTTTTCGCGAGCATTTAGCCACATTAAAGCTCGGTCTTGAAAATCGGTTAGAAGATAGCATGGGTCTACTCTCTGGCGGTCAACGTCAAGCGATTAGCTTATTAATGTCTTCCCTTCAACCCTCTAAAATCTTGCTGCTTGATGAACACACAGCGGCACTTGATCCTAAAACTGCGGCATTTGTTTTAAAGTTAACCGAAGAGATCGTCAGTAAAAATAAGCTCACCACGCTGATGGTAACTCACTCAATGCAACAAGCACTCTCTTATGGCAATAGAACCATCATGCTGCATCAAGGAGAGATTGTTTTAGATGTCTCCGGCGAAATGCGAGAAGATTTAGGTATTTCTGATCTCTTGCTACTCTTTGAACAGCGTCGCGGCGATAAGGTAGAAGATGATGCATTACTCTTAGGCTAAAGAAAGCGGCATACGATAGAGAGATGCTGATCAAGACTTGCGATGAAAAATCTCTCTTAACGGCTATTCAAGAGAAAGGGATTTGACCGCTGTAATGAGGTAGAATCCCTTTCTCATAAGCCTTATCCAAAATCCCTATTCACTTATAAAATTCCTTATGAAATTAGGAGAAATTTTGTAATATTTCAGAATTAGAGACTTTGGTTAGATATCTTGGATAGATATCTTGATTAGAGATCTTG